>JAHDBV010000048.1:4053-35206 GCA_020630195.1 Acidimicrobiales bacterium | reverse complement strand
GCCACCGCTACAACGCGACCCAGGTCGACGACTTCAAGCGGGCCTACTCGGGCCGGGCCTTCGAGGTCATCCAGTGGTTCGCCGGCCTTCGGACGAGCGGTCAGGAGCTCGCCGCGCGAGTACACGAGATCGAGGTCCCGACGAAGGTGTTCTGGGGCGAGCTCGATGCGTTGTTCGATGTGAGCAACGCCCACCACCTCCACGAGGCTCTGCCGACGAGCGAGCTCCAGATCCTGCCCGAGGCCGGCCACCTGAGCTGGTCCGACCAGCCCGAGATGTTCGCCGCGATGGTCCTCGACTGGGTCGACGACGGGTACCGCTCGGCGTGACCCATCACTGACGCGACCACTCGTCTTCGGCCAACGCGTCGTCGACCTCGGGGTCGAAGCCGCCGGGCAACTGGATCGTGACGTCGTGCAACATGCCGGCGAACGTGAACGGCGCCTCATAGCGCTCCGACACGGCCGAGCCGTGGTCCATGCCGACGCTCGCACCAGTCGAGTTAAACGACACCAGATCCACGGGGAGTTCGACCCGCCCGCACGGCTCGCCATCGATCGCCAACTGCATCCACCCCTCGCGCCCGACCCGCTCGAGATGGACGCCGAGCACGCAGTCCCCGGCGGGAACCTCGACCGTCGACTCGAGCAGGGTGTGGGTACCGAACGCGTTGTGGTCGACGACCAAGCGCCGCCCCTGGACGAACATCGTGAACCCACTCGTGCCGTTGCCCGTGGCGATCATCACCCCTTCGTCGCGACCACCGAACTCGCGGCGCCACCTTCCTGCGACGCTCGGTGAACACACCGGGGCCACGTGGAAGATCGTGAACGAGACCCCCCGGCGGCGAGGGCGTCGATGTTCGGGGCGTCGATGTCGGAGCCGCAGCAGCCGAACTGGGCGAACCCGGTGTCGTCGAGAAGGATGAACACCACGTTCGGTGCGCCGGCCTTCGGATGCCTCGGCTCGGCGAAGTGCGGTTCGGAGTCGGCCAACGTTCGGCCGATCGTGCCTCGGAAGCCGTCGGTGGGCGAAGCTGGCGACCGGCCCATCCGCTCCCTACCGCTCCAGGACGCCAGATGCCATTTAGCAAACCATTAGCAACGCGACACCCCGGCAATGGTCATCGTGGCGCCACGACGGCAACACCGTTCGAGGCCGCTGCATCTGCCAGACGATCGTCGTAGGTGATCAACCCCTCGAGGTCGTCTCCGAGGTCGAGAGCAGCAGCGAGATGAATCGCGTCGAGTGACCGCAGCCCAGACGGGTCGAGCCTGCCAGCAGCCTCGAACACCGCCGGCGTGACGTGGACCAGCGTGACAGCATCCAGGACTTCACGCGCATGCAGCACTCGGTCCGGCACCGCTCGGCGGACGGCCCGCACCAATTCGGTCCGAGCCAAATCGCACGCCACAAGCTCACGCTCCGGCCCCTTCAACCACGACCGGAGCGCTGCGGTCTCCGACTCGGCAACCACCAGCTTCACCAGCGCAGAGGTGTCAACATAGAACGCCACCTCAGTACCGCTCGTCGCCTCGCATCTCGAGCAGCACGCTGGACAGATCGGGCCCAGGCTCGGGGTCTGGCAGATCGATCAACCTGCCACGCGCAGGCCGAGCATGACCTTCCTCAACGAGCGCACGCAGGCGCGACTTCGGAATCGCCGAAATGCGAGCAACCGGGCGTCCACGATCTGTGATCGTCACCGTCTCGCCGGCAGCAGCCTCAGCAACCACCGCCGACGCGTTCTGCTTCAGTGCACGAATCCCAACCTCGGACATGTGCTTCAATGTAGCACATTGGCACCTGGAGGCAACCTGTGCCGGACCACCAACGACGAACTCGCCGTCGGCATGGTCACCGAGCCCGAAACCATCACCGGACTCCTCCGCCGAGTCGACCGCGCCAAAGCCGAACGCAAAACCACCGAGATCCGACTCCGCCAACTCACCACCGACGAAGGACCCACCGAGGACGAGATCCGCGGCCTCGCCGACTCCATCGCACTCCTCGCCGGAGCCTCACACCAAGACCGACGCCGGGTCCACCAAGCCGCACAACTCGAGGCCCTACGACCATCAGCGCCAGCGAGCGCAACTCTTGGTCTCCCCGAGGGTTGCTGGTGGTGTCGGAGGGGCGAATACAACCCTTAACCCACGCCATCGGAGCAGGTGGCTGATGGTTGCGTGACGAGATCTACCGCCGAGGTAGGCAGGCACGCTTGCCGCCCGACTCCGCACGGTCCTCAGGCGAACCTCAGGTTCTGCTCAGCTCTTGGCAAGGATGCTTCGGAATAGTTCTCCCATGGCAACCCATGTGGTGGTGGTCGAGGACGACCCGTCCGTACGCGAGATGCTCGCCAGCACTCGCTGTGCTGGTGCCGATCTTCGGGTTCGTCTGGCCATGGACAATCCGGGGGCTCAATGCCCAGCCCGAGAGTCTCTACGACCACGAGAACCGCGGTCCCAACCAATCAGCAAGGAACGAACATGACCGAGATCGCAGCCCGCACGCGCCGAGCGGTAGAGACCAGCCCTCCGACGAGGGTGCCTCGACGCCGCGTTCGAGCGTTGATCTTCCTGCTCACGACCCTGCTGCTGCTCGCAGCGTGCTCCGAGGACTCGTCCGAAACCGCTTCGACCACGACAACAGAACCCGCGCCAGCCTCGGAAGCCGAGACAGGGCAGGAAGGTGCTGACGGAACTGAAGACACCGTGCCCGAGACAGCCCCTGAATCATCTGACCCGGCCCCACCGCGGTCAGATGATGATGTTGCGCCCGCCCTCTACGACGACCGCATTCTCGCAGCGGACATCTGGGACGATGAACTTCGGATCCTGTCGGCCGGCATGGGCTTCGACGGGGTGATCGGCTGGCCCGACACGGAACTCGAGACCATCCAGACCGGTGGAGGCTCGTTCTACCTGCCCGAGTGCGCCGACGACCCGATCGTGAGCGGAGCGACCGCGGCGGGCGTCGAGATGTTCTATCGAGGCGTGGCCGACGACGAACCCGACTACGACGATGGTCTACCCGTGGTGTTCACCTGGCCGGTCCTGACCTCGACCGTTCACCCGGAGGACTTCCTGTTCACCCTCAACACCGGCGAGCAGATGGTTCCGAATGCGGCCGGGATGCTGCCGAACTTCGAGCTCAACGAGCGGAACACCGTCGTGCTGTTCGGCGACTTCGGGAACCGGCTCGATGGCGACGAAGCGGTCTACCCGGTGAGCCTCGAGATCATCGACGACGGCACGCCATTGCGTTTCCTCGGCCCCGACGGCGAGCAGAGTGGCGTCGGTCTGACCTGGACGGGCGGCGGAAGTCCATACGAGACCGGACCTGCGCTGGTTGGCGCCAAACTGAACCACGTCGGCGACGAGGCGGTCGGGGAAGGCGGAGCAGGCCCGCTCGATCGGGTCCTGCTTCCCAATGACGAGTTCGCGCTCTACGGCGGTGGCGACTTCCGGATCCGGCTCCTCACCTCTGGCGGCTACACCCCGACCGGAATCACGGCGCTGACGCCAGACGCCTACGAGAACCACTTCCGCGTCCACGCCACCGCCGATGACGGCTCAACCGTCCTGCTCACTGAGGTCGGCGTCGACTACGAGGTCGCCGGCGGCACGCTTCGCGTCCTTGGCCTGGCCGAACTCGGCCAAGCCGAGAGCCAACGGGTGACGTACAACGACTGCTACGTGGAAGATGCCGACAACCAGATCGACATCATCCTCGCCGGTGACGAAGCCGCCGCCCGGTCCATCACGTTCGTCGAGGTCCCGGCCGAGGGCGACTACCTCCCGCTCTACAACCCCGGTGGCCCCGGTCCCGAACCGTTTCCGGATGTGCGCTACACCGCACCCGGCCCACCCGATCTCGAACCGGTGATCAACGCACTCGACGACCCCATGCGAGTCAGCAACACCCAGTAGGGCTCCGTTCGTGGCCAAGACCCTTCCCGCCCTCACTCGCTGTCGGCCGCTGCGCTGCCTTTGGTCGGTTTGTGACCAGCCCCGCCGTCGTGGCGAAATCCACTCACGACGGGATTCCCCTCATCGTCCGAGGGCCAGCTTCACATGCCGTCGCGAGCACATACCGGATGTCCTTGCCCTGCGCCGTCCACCTCGCAATGGCCGAGGCTGCGCCGTACTCGAGGTCGTCCGGGTGAGCGACGACGGCGACCGAGCGGGACCAATTTTCGGGGAGCGCCGGAAGCGAGTCGTCCGACACGGTCAGTGCCCGGCGAGGACGGCCATCTGGCCGAACAGTGCCAGCACGTTCGCCACCTCGTGGTCGGGATCGATCTCGCGATACGCGGCGTCCACGTTGATGGCGATGCGTTCGGCGTCGGTCCAGTCGGCGTAGGACCCGAGCTCGATGTCGGCCGCGGCCTCGGCCGCCGACATGCCAGCGGCGTGACGCTCGCGGGACTCGTCCATCACGAAGGCGAGGTAGTCGGCGACCCGCTGGACCCCGGCGGCGTCGGTGAGCGGGCCGTGACCGGGCACGATCGTCGAACACCCCATGTCGATGATGCGCTGGCAGGCGTCGATCCAGTTCTGGAACGGGCCGTCCCACACGATCGGGGTTCCGTTGATGAAGAGGATGTCGCCGGTGAACACCACACCCTCGTCGGGGAGGTGCACGAGCACATCACCGGCGGTGTGGGCCGGACCGACCTCGATCAGCTCGATGCGCCGCTCCCCCACCGTCAGTGCGAGGTCACCGGAGAACGTGCGGTCGGGCGGCGGGAGCTCGATGCCATCGAAGGTGAACGACCCGAACGACGCCTGGAGGTAGTCGTTCGTCGACGGGCCGAGGTCGAGCTGGAGCATGGCGTGGAGCGCCTGGGGCGGCAGCGACTCCATCTCGGCGGCGGACGCGGCCGAGGCGATCACCTCGGCACCGGTGACCAGCTGGTTGCCGTAGCAGTGGTCGCCGTTCGCGTGGGTGTTGACGACGGTGCCGATCGGCTTGGTGTCGGTCACCCTCGCCATGCTGTCGAGCATCGCCTGGGTGAGCTCGAGATCGAAGAGGGTGTCGACGAGCAGGCTGCCGTCGCCGCCGGTGATGAGTCCGGCGTTCGACCAGCCCCAGCCACCGTCGGGCTGGAGGTAGGCGAAGAGGCCGTCGCCGATCTCGTGCAGGCCGAGGGAGTAGGGCAGATCGTTCGGAGCCATGCCGGCGAACCTAGTCGTCCCCCGCATCCGGTCGCCGAGCTGCGACACTCACCGCCATGCCCGGTGACCCGCCTCCGGACAGCTATCTCGCGTGGAACGGCCGACGCTATGCGTGGCCTCCGCCCGAGGGCTGGTACCTCGCCACCGATGGCCGGTGGTGGGCTCCCGCCGGCGACCCCGAACCCGGCTCGCCTGGCACCGCCGAGGTGCCGCTGTTCGACCCCACGACGACGGTCGACGAGCCGACGGGCGCCCACCCGGCGCCGAGCGATGACGCCGACGACACATCGGCCCCTGCCGAGGCCGCGTCGAACGGCACCCTCACCTCCGACACCGGGTCCGCCGGCGGCGACGATCCAGAACCGGACCCGCGTCCGACCGGCCCGGAGACCGCCTGGTCGGATCTCGACGGCATCGACCCGAAGCAGGCCGGGCGTGCCTCCCGCTGGCAGACGCGCCGGCGCCGTCTCGGTGGCCTGGTGATGTTCGCCGTGATCGCGGCCGCGGGGGTCCTCGTCGCCCTGGCCATGACGGGCCGGCTCGATGTGCCCGGCACGTCACCCACCACCACGATCCCGGTGGCCCGCCAGTTCGACGATGCTCCGACGTTCGTCGACGACCTCGGCGACCGGACCGCCTCGACGCGAGACGGCACCGCCGCCGATCCGCACCGGCCGGGCGAGGTGGCGACGGTGCAGCGCCGACCGGGCACGGTGGCCTGGCAGGTCGAGGTGCGCTCCGTCGACACCGTGACCCCGGGCGCCTTCGACGCGCTGGACGACGACGAGCGTTGCGTCGCCGCCGTGGTCGACGTGCGGGCCGAGCAGAGCCCGCCGGTCGACGCCGAGGCCGAGCTCCGCAACCCGCCCACCATCGAGGTCGTGCTCGACGGGGTCGCCAACACCTCGGCCTCCGCCTGTGGCGACCCGGCCGCCCTCGCCGACGAGCTGGATGCGACCTGGTGGATCGAAGGCGAGACGGGCACGCAGTGGACCCGACTGTTCGAACTCTTCGTGGTGCCCGCCGACACCGCCGGCCTGCCGGTCGCGGTCGAGTCGTCGGTGTTCGCCGCCGCCCCGCTGCCGGGTGCATCGGGCGAGATCGCACGTCCTGATGGAGCCTCGACCGTCGACGACGTCGCGATCGTCGTCGAGGAGATCTCATCGGACGCAGGTTGTGTCACCCTGCTCGGCGACGCGACCGTGACGTCGGGTGATCGAGCGATCGTCGACACCCGGATCGACGGGCGCCTGATGGTCTCGGCGGGCGAGGTCGAGCTCGTGGCCGGCTCCTGTTCCCCGGCGGGTGACGCCGTCGACGGGCGGATCCTCCGGCTTGCCGGCGGCGCGACCTCGACCTGGGCACTCGGCTACGAGATCGCCGACGGTGCCGAAGTGGTCGTCTCACTCGACGGCGAGCCGATCCCCCTGCCCTGATCCAGGGGTACCTCGATCTCAGCCGCCGAGGCGAGGATCGAACGGGTGGGTCGACATCGTCTCGACACCCGACTCGGTGATGTGGAACTGGTCTTCGAGCTTCACCCCCTGGCGGGTCGCCGGGTCGCCGACATAGCTCTCGACACAGACGACCATGCCCGGTTCGAACTCACCGGGCAGGGGGTAGGGCCCATCGCCGGCCCGGGGCACGTTCGGCGCGCCGCCGAGCAGGCCGAGACCGTGGGCGAGCTGGTAGTAGCCGTGGTCCCGGAACGGTTCGGGGACGTCGAACGCGGCCCGGGCGAACGACTCGAACCCTCGACCGGGCGCGAGGTTGGCGGCGTTGTGTCGCAGCTGTTCCCGTGCGAGGCCGTACAGCTCTCGTTGACGTGGGCTCGCAGCGCCGTCGCCGGCGAGGAACGTCCGGGAGAAGTCGACCGAGTAGCCGTGCACGGCGACGGCGTCGGTGTCGAAGCACACGAGGTCTCCGTCGCCGATCGGATGATCCGACGCTTCCTGGAAGTAGGGAAAGGTCCGCTCGCCGGCCTGGAGGAGCCGGGTGACCACGAGCTCGCCACCTCCGGCCGTGAACTCGCCGAGGAACACCGACCAGAGCTGTTGCTCGGTGAGCCCGGGCCGGAGGGCGGCTTCCATCGCTCGGGTGCCGGCCTCGGTGAGTGCCATGGCGGCCCGCATCGCGTCGAGTTCGGTCGGCTGCTTGATGGCCATGGCCCGCTGGCTGATCTCGGTGCCTTCGGTGAGCTCGAGTCCGGCGTCGGTGAGTGCATCGAGCGCGGCGTGCCCGAGCGCCTCGACGGCGACGGGCTCGTCTTCGACCCCGGCGCGTCCCAGGATCACCCGGATCTCGCGGGCGAAGTCACGTGCCTCGGAGCGGTAGCCGGGCGTCTTCTTCGCGTTCAGCCCGGGGGCCGGTCGCAGGTCGTCGACGTGGGTCGCCCGGGCGGAGAGGTGCTCACAGCCGGCGAACTCCCAGAGTACGCAGGGGCCGCCGTCGACGAGGAGGACGAGGCGGTCCGGGCCGGTGAAGCCGTGCACGAGCATGTTGCGGGTGCCGGTGAGATACCGGATCGTGACGGGGTCGGCCGAGAGCAGCGCGCCGGCGGCGTGGTCGGCGAGCACGGCACGGCCACGCTCGTGGCGTTCTCGCTCGAGCCGGGTGATGTCGACGTCATCCGGGGTCGGGTCGGTGCTCATCGGCGGGCGCCGGCGAGCAGGTGGGCTTCGGTCACCCGGCCGTAGATCCGTCGTGTCCGGTCGGGTTCGCCGATCACGCCGGGACGGTCGGCGTAGCCGAGCACGAGTGTGAGTCGGGTGTCGTCCCCTCCGACCTCGGTCACCCGGTGCAGGCAGGTGCCGCCGCGCAGGATCTGGAGGTCACCGACGGCGGATCGGACCGGCTGGATCGCGGCCGTGGCCGGGTCCGGCTCGCCGGGCGGACAGAACTCGAGTACACCGCCGACCTCGGCGACCCGAATGGCGATGGTCACCACGACGTCGGTGTGGTCGAGGTGCCAGCCGTAGCAGCCGCCCGGTGGCACGACGGTCACGACGAGTCCGGCGATGGGGTCGGCGTACTCGAAGACGCGGTCGAGCCCGGTGGCGGCCGCGATCAGCTCTTTGCATCGCGGGGAGACGTAGAGCCGCTGGGCGAGCGAGTGCGCGGGGATCATGTCGCGGGTGATGTGGCCGGCCCGCCACGCGCTCGTGGTCGATCCGGCGGTGACGGCGCCGGCGGTGGCGGTGCGCCGGGCCGGTGTCACGTCGACCACGTCGAGGAGGCGGTCGAACTCCGCGTCGAGTGATCGCACGGCGTCGGCCCGCAGGAAGCCGGGCAGACCGGCGAAGCCCGTGGTGTCGAGGCGGCGGCGGAGCAGCCGTCCGAGGTCGGACCACGCCGACCCGCTCGCCGCGAGCCCCAGGGCCTCGGTCTCGACGACGTCGTCCAGGTCGTCGTGCTCCGGGTCGGCGAACCGGGCTCGGTGGCCCGAGGAGGCATCAGCACTGGTGGGGGCGGTCATCCGGGTGTGGTCCTTGTCGTCGTCGGTCGACCCCCAGCCAAGCGCCACCTGGCACATTCGTCCAAGTGATCATTAGCATCGAATCCCATCGAGATTGTTCATGACACCGAAACCGTCTCCACCGTGCCGCTGCGACTCGAGCTGCGGCACTACGAGACCGTCGTGGCGATCGTCGCGGCCGGCACGATGACAGCGGCGGCGAACCGGCTGGCGTTGAGCCAGTCGGCGCTCAGCCACCGCCTCGCCGAGGCCGAGCGTCGGCTCGGCCAACCACTGTTCGCCCGCGGCTCCGATCGCCGCCTCTCCCCCACCCCGGCCGGGCTCGTGGTGCAACAGGCCGGCCTCCGCGTCCTCCACGACCTCCGACGCGTCGAGGCGGGGTTGCTCAGCGGACCACAGGACGCGACGACGTCCATCCGTCTCGGTGTGGCCGCCTACCGCTGCTTCGACTGGTTCCCGTCGTTCCAGGCCGCGATGGCGGTCGCCACGCCGCACATCGGCCTCACGCTCACCGCCCTCGGCGACGAGCCCGGGGCCGCACTCGCCCGCCGTGAGGTCGACGTCGTGCTCGCACCCGGCCACCCGGAGGGCCACGTCGAGCGACGCCGGGCCTTCACCGACGAGCTCGTGCTGGTGTGCGCCCCGGATCACCCCTTGGCGACGCACGACCGGGTGGAGGCCCGGGATCTCGAACGCGAGACCTATCTCACATACAACCCCCGACCGAGCCCGGGGTTCGAGTTCGAACGGTTCGTCCGCAGCGCCGGCACGTCCCCACGCCTGGTGTCGGTCGTTCCCGAGACCAGCTCGATCATCGAGCTGGTGGCGGCGGGCGCCGGTGTCTCGATCCTCAGTCGATGGGCGGTCGACGCCGCCGTGACCGCCGGACGGCTCCGCGCACTGCGATGCGGCGTGGACGGACTCCCGATCGACTGGCACTGCCTCTCACGAGATGGCGACGGGGCGGCAGCGGAGATCGCCGACCACCTCACCGCACACCTCGACCCCGGTCGAACCGAGACGCTCAGCTAGTGAAGTCGGCCGGTTCGGTCAGCGTCCGGCCGCCGAGCTCCACCACGAAGGTCCGGGCGGCGACGTCGATCGTCGCCAGGAGTGAGCGTGTACCCGCCGTCCAGCGCAGACGGAGCTCCGACGCGGGTCCGTCGAACACCTCGAACGAGCCGTCGAAGAGGTCGTGGTGGTCGTTGCGCCAGCGGCACAGCGCGAGCAGGTGCTGCACGATGGGTCGGGCGAGGGCGTCCTCGAGCGTGGCCCGGTCGTGGTACGGCCGGTTGATGTCCCGGCCGACTCCGGTGGCGGCGAGCAGGTCCATGTCGTTCGGCGCCGCCAGCAGGCCGGCGTAGTACACCTGCGGGATCCCGGGGCAGAGCACCTGGATGAGCCGAGCCAGGAAGGTGGCGTCGTCGTCGCTGCCGAGCGCTTCGTGGAAGGTGGTGTTGACCTGGTAGAGGTCGAGGTTGGATGCGGCCGCCCCCGTCGCCTGACGGGACCGGCCGTCGGTGGCGTCGTGCATCGCCTCGACGAGTGCGTCGACCTGCTCGGGTGTGAGGAGCCCGGGGGCGTCGCCGTCGGGGGCGACGTCGACGATGCCGATGCCGTCGTGGGTGTCGAGCACGGTCACGCAGTTGCGCGGGGCGATGGCCAGCCAGTGCCGCAACGGCATGGCGTCGCCGACGTGCAGGGCGTGCAGGACGAGGGGCGGCAGGGCGAAGTCGTAGACCCGGTCGACCTTCGTGGCGATGTCGATCTGGAACTGGTGGTGGGAGTGGATCTCGACCAGCACCTCCATGCCGCGAGCACGCGAGTCGGCGGCCACCCGCTCGATGAACTCGAACGTCTCGGGGATCATGAAGCTCGATGTGCCGGGCTGCTTGATGGCGTAGCCGACGGCGTCGAGTCGCACGAGGTCGACCCCGGCCTCGGCGAACCGGTCGAGCACGGAGACGAGGTAGGCCCACGCCGTCGGGTGGGACATGTCGAGGTCGATCTGGTCGCCGGTGAAGGTCGTCCAGACCCGTCGGGTCTCGCCGGCGATCTCGTAGTCGGTGAACGGTGCCCCCGGGCGAGGCCGGTAGATGGCGGCGAGCTCGTCGCCGGTCGCCCCGTCGGGGAAGACACGCTCGAGGGTGAGGAACATCCCGGCGAACGCCGAGGCGTCGCCGTGGGCCTGCCAGTCGAGGAACTGGGGAGACGACGAGGAGACGTGGTTGACGATCAGGTCGGCCATGACGACGTGATCGGCACCGATCGCGGCGACGTCGCCCCACCCGCCGAGCCGGGCGTCGACGCTCGTGTGGTCGGCGGGGTCGAACCCGGCATCGGCACCGTCGATCGGATCGAAGAACGGGAGCAGGTGCACACCGCCGAAGGCCCCAGCGAGCGGGCCACGGAGCACGGCGTCGAGACCGGGGAGATCGCCGGCCAGGCGGTCGACGTAGGTGATGAGCTGTGGGCGGTTCTCGACGGCCACCGTGGCCCTCCTCGATCGGCGTCGGGCACAGTGTGGCGTCACTCCGGGGCGGTCGACGCCGTCTCGCCGATCAGTCGAGCAGCGCGTCGGCGACCTGCCGGAGGTGGTCGGGCCCGATGCCGCAGCAGCCGCCGATCATCGTGGCGCCCGCGGCCCGCCAGGCGTCGAGGTGGGCCACGTAGTCGGCCGGGCTGATGGCGTCCTCGAACGAGACGAGCCCGGCCGTCAGCTGCGACGCGTGGCCGTAGGCCCCGACCGGGCCGGTGAAGTGCTCGGCGATGACACGGATCGACGGCGCGACGAGCCGAACGTCGGTGTGCATCACACACACGGCGTCGACACCGCCGTGGGCCGCGGCGATCGAGACGGCCGCAGCGAGTGAGCCGGCGTCGCGGAGTCGGATCTCGGCATCGAGCTCGTGGGCGGGATGCCCTTCCTCGGGCCCGACGGAGAAGCCGACCCAGATGGGCAGACCCAGCCCGGAGACCGCATCGAGCGTGACGGCGAAGCGGTCGTGGTCGACCATCATCTCGAGGCTGAACATCTCCGCGCCGGCGTCGCGCATGATCGTGGCCTGACGGCGGGTGTCGTGATGCAGCCGATCGAGGTCGAGCTCCTCACCGGTGAACGACCAGTTGCTGATCCCCGCGCCGATGACGGCGTCGGCGGCTCGGGCACCGACGATGTCGCGGGCTTCGACGACGAGCTCGACGGCACGCCGGTTCACGAACTCGAAGTCGGCGGCCCGCCCGATGTCGGCGAGCACGTTCCGCGCGGTGGCGAAGGTGTTGGACACGACGAGGTCGGCACCGATCCCCAGGTAGTCGACGTGGACGTCACGCACGAGGTCGGGATGAGTGAGCACCGAGCTCCCGCTCCAGCCGTGCTCGGGCTCCGGGGCGCCGCGCCGCAGCGCCTCGGTGCCCGTGGCACCATCGATCAGCACGGGCTCGCGCCGTCGTGCCCGGTCGATCAGGCGTGTGTAGCGATCGCCATGGCGGTCCATGCCATAGCCAACCACACCGCTGCGAGCCGCAACAGGCTGATCCCACCCATCGACAGGTATTGACATCGCCATATTGCGATATCACAATGTGTTGGTGACCACGGAGACCCCGAAACCCCACTCGGACGAGATGTTCGAGCGCGGCGCCGACCTCCTGAAGGCGATGGCCCACCCACTGCGACTGGCCGTGCTGGCCGCGCTCCTCGACGGACCGCGCTGCGTGCACGAGCTCGTCGAGACGACCGGAGCCACCCAACCGCTCGTGTCACAGCACCTGCGCATCCTCCGCGACGCCGATCTCCTCCGCCGCGACCGTCGCGGACGCGAGGCGATCTACGCCATCACCGACGACCACATCCACCACATCGTGATCGACGCCGTCGACCACGTCCGCACCGAAGGACCCCACGATGACCCTCACCTGCACGAAGCATGACGCCCATCCGCACACCCACGGCCCCGACTGCGGCCACGAGGCGGTCCCCCACGGCGACCACATCGACTACATCCACGACGGGCACGCCCATCGGGAGCACGACGGCCACTGGGACGAGTGCGTGCCGGCCGGCCACGTGACCCACGACGACCACCCGCACGAACACGGTCCGGGCTGTGGCCACGAGGCGGTGCCCCACGGCGACCACGTCGACTACATCCACGACGGCCATCGCCACGCGTTCCACGACGGCCACTGGGACGAGCACTAGGCCTTCCCGCCGGGATCGACAAGGCCGTGAGGTGACCGGCTCCCACTGGTGATGCAAGAGTGAGCCCGGGAGCGTGATGATGACCGACACGACACTCGTCGACTACTACGAGCTCGGCTCGTTCAGCCGCACGGTGACGACCGATTCCGAGACCGCCCAGGCCTGGTTCGATCTCGGGCTCAACTGGCTCTACGGCTTCAACCACGCCGAGGCGATCGCGTGCTTCGGCCGGGCGCTCGAGGCCGATCCCGGGTGTGCGATGGCGCACTGGGGCACCGCCATCGCCTGGGGCCCGAACTACAACGCGGCGTGGGATCAGATGGATCCCCACACGCTCGCCCGCAATCTCGGTGCCGCCCACAGCGCCACCGCCGCCGCCCTCGACCTCATCGACGTGGTCACCCCGGCCGAAGCGGCGCTCATCCGGGCGTTGCCGGTCCGGTATCCCCAGGCCGAACCGATCGATCCCGAGGATCAGATGGCCTGGAACCTCGCGTTCACCGAGGTGATGCGGACCACTGCCGCGGAGTATCCCACCGACCTCGAGATCCAGGCCGCATTCGTCGACGCGATCCTCAACGAGACGCCGTGGAAGATGTGGGACATCGACTCGGGCGAACCCGGCCCCCGGGCGAAGACCCTCGAAGCCCGGGCCACGCTCGAGCAGCTGTTCGACGCCCAGCCCGCCGCCTGGGATCACCCCGGCCTGCTGCACCAGTACGTGCATCTCATGGAGATGTCGCCGACTCCCGAGGTGGCGCTGCGCCAGGGCGACCGGCTCCGTGAGATCGCACCCGACTGCGGCCATCTCGTACACATGCCCACCCACATCGACGTGTTGTGCGGGCACTACCACGACGTCGTGCACTGGAACTCGAAGGCGGCCGAGGCCGACGCCCGCTGGTTCGATCGGGAAGGCCTGTTCGCCGTGTGGACGCTGTATGCGATCCACAACCTGCACTTCGTCGTCTACGGCGCCATGTTCAGCGGTCAGTACCGGGCCGCGGTCGAGGCGGCGGCGAAACTGAAGCGCCGCATCCCCGAGGACTTCCTCCGGGTCGAGACGCCGCCCTTCGCCGACTCGGCCGAGGTGTTCCATTCGATGGACGTGCACGTGATGGTGCGGTTCGGCCGGTGGCGGGAACTCATCGATCTGCCCCTCCCCCACGACCCCGAGCTGTGGTCGGCCACCACGGCGATCATCCACTACGGCAAGACCCTGGCCCACTCGGCACTCGGCGAGGTCGCCGAGGCCGAGGCCGCCCGTGAACGATTCCGTGCCGCGGCCGAGCAGGTGCCGGAGACCCGTCGGATGCACAACAACACGGTCGTGTCGCTGCTCGAGGTGGGCGCCGCGATGGTCGACGGTGAGCTCGAGTATCGGCGGGGCAACCACGACGTCGCCTTCGAGCATCTGCGTCGTGCCGTGGAGCTGCAGGACGGGCTCGACTACGACGAGCCGTGGGGTTGGATGCAGCCGACCCGCCACGCGCTCGGGGCGCTGCTGTTGGAGCAGGGCCACCTCGACGAGGCGGAGGCGACCTACCGGGCCGACCTCGGCCTCGACGACACCCTCAGCCGGGCCACCCAGCATCCCAACAACATGTGGAGCCTGTTCGGCCTCCACGAGTGCCTGCTCGCCCGGGGCGCCGAGGCCGAGGCCGCTGCGGTCCGGCTCCAGCTCGATCTGGCCAGCGCTCGGGCCGACATCCCGATCGCGGCGAGCTGCTTCTGCCACCAGGCCGCACTCGCCTCGGCGGTCGAGGGCAACTGCTGCGGCTGAGCGTCCGCCGAATCCGGCGGACGCACTCCTGAGCCGGGCCTACCCTCGGCGGGATGACGCTGCAGTGGGAACAGGTCGTCGTGGAGGCCGCCGACACCGTCGGGCTCGGTCGGTGGTGGGCCGAGGCACTCGGCTGGGTGGTCGTCGAGGACGACCCGCAGGTGTTCGAGATCCGGCCGTCACCGGAGGAGACACCGGGCCTGCTGTTCCTGCAGGCCCCGCAGGACGCGACGCGATCGAAGAACCGGCTGCATCTCGACTTCCGTCCCGACGATCAGGCCGCCGAGGTCGAGCGGCTCCTCACCCACGGCGCCACCCGGATCGACATCGGCCAGGGCGACGTGCCGTGGGTCGTGCTGAGCGATCCCGAAGGCAACGAGTTCTGCATCCTGGGCGGACCCCACTGAGGGTCGCTCAGGCGTCGGCCTCGGGGCTCGGAGCATCGGCGACGTCGCGGGGCGGCTCACCGCCGGTGAGTCCGAGCCGGATGGTGGCGTCACGTTCGTCGTCGTCGAGCAGGCCGAGGCGGCCGGCCCGGGCCCGCCACTGATCACGTGCGAGCACCTGCATGTCCTCGGTGCGGTCGGTCTCGTCGGTGATCTCGAGACCGAGGAGGGTCTCGATGACGTCTTCCATCGTGGCGATGCCGGCGGTGCCGCCGTACTCGTCGACGACGAGGGCGATGTGTTCCCGACCGTCGACGAGGTCTTCGAACACCTCGAGGAGCGACTCGTCCTCGGGCACGGCCACGAGATCTCGCCGGAGCGCCGACAGCGGGGTCGAGTGCCGGTCCTCGGCCACCTCGCTGAGCGCGTCACCCAGCAGCACGTAGCCGGTGATGTCGTCGCGATCGTTGGCGTAGACCGGGTAGCGGGAGAAGGGACGCTTGGCGTCGACGAGCTGCTCGGCGGTCGCGGTCTCCGGGAACGCCACAACGACGGTGCGGGGGGTCATGACGTCGGAGGCGGCGAGGCTCTCGAACTTCAGCAGGCTCTTGAAGAGACGGGCTTCGCGATCCTCGAAGACCCCTTCCTCGGCGCCGATGTCGGCGAGAGCGGCGAGCTCTTCACGGCTGACGTCGCCCTTCTTCTCGCCGCGGGTCAGGAGCTTGGCGAACCACTGCGACATGATCACGAGCGGGTAGAGCAGGTAGATCAGCGGCTTCAGCATCCGGCTGACGAGTGGTGCCAGGCCTCGCCAGTAGACGGCGCCGAGGGTCTTCGGGATGATCTCGCTCAACACGAGGATGGCGAGCGTCAGGATCGCCGAGAAGACCCCGATGGCGTTGTTGCCGAACACCGCCGCGGCCTCGGCGCCGGCGCCGGCGGCACCGATGGTGTGGGCGACGGTGTTGAGCGTGAGGATCGCCGCCAACGGCCGGTCGACGTCGCTCTTGAGCTCGCGCAGCCGGTCGGCCACGGTCGGCTTCTCGCTCTCGAGCGCCCCGATGTAGGCCGGCGTCACGCTGAGCAGCACGGCCTCCATGATCGAGCAGAGGAACGAGACCCCGATCGCAATGGCGATGTAGACGAACAGGAGCGTCAGCGATCCGTCGCCGCTCGCCTCACCCGCGGGGACGGCGGCGGCCAGGAGAAGTGGGTTCACGCCACGGAGACTACCGGGCGGCCCGCCGGGGCTCGGGAACCGTGGCGGTCCGGCATCGCCGTCGGCGCCCGTTCATGCCAGCGGGCGGACGGCTCGGATGAGCTCTTCGTGGAAGCCGAGCCGGGCGTAGAGCGCTCGGGCCCGTTCGTTGGCGGTGAACACGTTGAGGCTCATGGTGGTGGCACCGGAGGCCCGGGCCTCGACGTCGAGCTCGGCCATGAGGCGCTGGCCGACGCCGTTGCCGTCGGCCGAGGGGTCGACGACGATGGCGAGCAGGTGCGCGTTGCGCTCCCCCGTGAACGGGTCGGGCCCGTAGGTGACGATCCCGGCTCCCACGATCGCCCCGCTGTGCGTGGCGACGCGCACCGATGTGTCGGGCCGATCCCCGGAGGCCCACGCCCGGAGCCCCTCGAGGTCGGGGCGCCACAGATCGTCTCGTGATCGTCCCGGTGGGAGCGGATCGAAGGCGGCGAGTCGGGGCAGCAGCGGCTCGATGTCGCCGACATCGGCAGGGGTCGCCGTACGGGTGTCGATCTCCACCCTGGTCAGGGTCGCAGAACGGGACGGTCGGAGCGAACGGGCACAGTTCAGGCCCGCCAGCGCGACACGCCGCCCATGCCGTATTGGCGCATCACCATGGCCCGCTCGGGTGTGACCTTCAGGAAGGCCGTGTCGGGTGAGTCGTCCGGGCCACCGGGTGAGAAGGCGCTCAAGTCGTAGTCGAACACCTCGTTCCACATCCGGCGCTTCGTCTCGACGTCGTCGACAAGGGCGGCCGAGCCCCAGACCTCCACACCGTCGCCGACCTCGGTCACCTGCCAGTGGAGGGCGACCTGGGGGTTGGCGCCGACATTGCGGGCCTTGACCGACGACAGACCGACCATCACCCACATCGTCTCGCCCTCCCAGCACGGATGAACGGGAACGACATCGGGCGCACCGTCGGCGCCGACGGTGGCGAGATGCGCCCAGGGGCTGAGGGCCGTGGCGGCCTCGATCACGTCGGTCAGGTTGAGGGCGTCGCTCATGACCCGACCGTAGTCAGGCGGCGGTTCGGCGTGCCGACGATTCACGGGCCCGCCACGATCCGCGCCACAGGACGCCGCTCAGTTGCGGCCCGGAATCCGCCGCAGCTCCGATTCCCCAGCGTCGCTGGGGCGCACACCTAGAAGCTGAGGATCTCGGTGCGGTTGCTCGTGCTCGTCGTGGCCCGGTCGGCGGCAGCCGACAGGCGGGCGAGGATCCGCTCGAGGCTCGGACGCTGCCGTCCGAGCGCGCCGACGGCCACCGAGGCGGTGAACGACACGAGGCCACCCTCCACCTCGACGGGGAAGGCGATCTCGTTGCGCAGGCGATCGGCCACGGCGGTGAGCTGATCGGCGTCCATGCCGGACGCCATGATCACGAGGAAGGCATCGTCGTCGTAGCGGCCGAGGAGGTCCGGGCCACGGAGACGACCATGGATCCGCTCCCCCACCTGTCGCACGACGCGCTGGGTCACCCGCGGGCCACGGTCGGCTTCGAGGGTGGCCAGGTCGTCGATCCAGAGACCGAGCAGGGCCACGGGCTGGGCGTTCGGGGCGGTGAGATGGCTGTTCAGCCGCTCCAGCAGGTGGAAGCGGTTCGGCAGTGCCGTCACCGGATCATGCGTGAGCGACCCACCACCGGCGGCCGACAGCTCGTGCTCGAACGCCACATCACGGACCCCGACGAGCGCGGTCTCACCGTCGAGTGAACGGATCGACAGCTCGATCGGAGCGAGACCCCGATTGAGCCGGACACGGAAGCGGCGCAGCAGCGGCAGGGTGTCGGCCAGGGCCTCCGCCACGGGCTCGACGAGTTCGGGGATGAACAGCTCGAGGAAGGGCGCGCCGATGAGCCGGCCGCTCGGGATCCCGAGCACCTCGATCGCCTCCTGGTTGGCCGCCGTCACCGCACCGTCGCGCACGACGAGGCTGGGCGACGGCTGGATCGCCAGGAAGTCGGCGAGCTGGTCGGGATCGGTTGGCACTCGCTCGGCAGTCATCAGGGTCCTATCGGCTCTGCTGGTCCCCACTTGACGCCGCCGGGTCAGGAATCCTGCTCGATCGCGTCGATCAGGGCGTTCTCGACCACTTCGGTGAGGGCAGGATGAATGTAGAAGACCTCGGCGGCGACGCGGTCGGCCGGTTGACCGAATTGCATCGCCTGGATCAGCGGCTGGATGAGCGACGCCGACTGCACGCCGAGGATGTGGGCGCCGACGATGCGGCGGGTCCCCCGCTCGACGATGACCTTCGCGAACGACGTCGAGTCCTCCATGGCCCAGCCATAGGCCGTGCCGCCGTAGTCACGGCGCCCGACCACCACGTCGAGCCCGGCCTCGGCCGCCTGGGCCTCGGTGAGCCCCACCGCGGCCACCTGCGGGTCGGAGAACACGGCGTGGGGCACGGCCGTGGTGTCGACCTCGGCGTCGGCGGCCTCGCCGGCGGCGTCGCCCACGATGTTGGCGAAGGCGACCTTGGCCTCGGCGTTGGCGAGATGCTTGAGCTGATAGGCGTTGGCGACATCACCGACGGCCCACACACCCGGCTCGGAGGTGGCCATCGTGTCGTCGACGACGATCCGACCGTCGGCGTGGCGACGGATCCCGGTGTGTTCGAGGCCGAGATCGTCGCTGTTGGGTGTGCGGCCGACCGACACGAGCAACTCGTCGACCACGGTCACCTCACCACCGTGATGGATCTCGATCGTGCCGTCGTCGAGCTCGACCACCCGCTCCGGCACGGTCGACAGGTGCAGGTTCACCCGGGAGTGGGCACCGAACACCTCGGTGAAGCGGCGGGCGATCTCCTCGTCCTCGGCCCGCAGGAGCCGGTCGCCACGGTTGAACAGGTGGAGCTCGGCGCCGTAGGCCGAGAACACGTGCCCCATCTCCACGGCGATGAAGCCGCCACCGAGCACACCCAGGCGCTTCGGGAACTCCTCGAGCCGCATGATCGTGTCCGACGTGTGGGTGCGCACACCCGTGAGGTCGGGCACCGGCGGCGCCCAGGCCCGCGACCCGGTGGCGACGAGGAAGCGGGGTGCGGTGAGCGTGCGACCGTCGACCTCCACCACCTTGGGCGCCACGAAGCGAGCATGGCCACGCACGAGCGTCAGGCCCTCGGTGCCCGAGGCCCGGTACTCCTCGCCGCCGGCGGCGATCGGGTCGATCCGGCCGAACACCCGGTCACGGATCTGGGCCCAGTCGGCCGGTCCGGGGGTGGTGGCCACACCGAGGCGCGGCCCGTCCTCGGCGGAGCGGATGTGGTCGGCGGGGAGCACGAACATCTTCGAGGGGATGCAGCCCACGTTCAGGCAGGTGCCGCCGAACACCCCCTTCTCGACGAGCGCGATCTTCCAACCGGCGAGGGCCGGCGGGATCGAGTTGCCCGAGCCCGATCCGATGATGATCAGGTCGAACGCCTCGGCGTCGGGATGGGTGGTGGGCGCGGTGTCGGTCACGTCGACTCCAAACTCGGCGGAGGGATCAGGCATTCCAGGTGGCGAGACGGTCGCACGCTCGGCGCATCTCGTCGGTGGTCCCGGCGTAGGAGAAGCGGATGAACCGCTCCCCCTGCACCGGATCGAAGTCGACGCCGGGGGTGCAGGCGATGGCGAGCTCGTCGAGCCAGCGCCGGGCGAGCTCCACCGAGGAGTCGGCGAGATGGTCGATCGCGGCGTAGAGGTAGAAGGCGCCGTCCGCCGGAGCCAGGCGATCGATGCCGGCGGCGGGCAGCCCCTCGAGGAGCACCGCGCGGTTGTCCCGGTAGCGGGCGACGTTGCGGTCGGCCTCGTCGACGCAGTCGAACGCCGCGACGCCGGCGAGCTGCGACAGGGTCGGGGCCGAGATCGTGAGGTTGGCGCCGAGTCGGCCGAGCGGGCCGATCAGTTCATCGGGAGCGATGATCCAGCCGAGGCGCCACCCCGTCATCGAGAAGTACTTCGAGAAGCTGTTGAACACGATCACGTCGGGATCGACCGACAGCGCCGTCGGCGCCGGCTCGTCGTAGGTGATGCCGTGGTAGATCTCGTCGACGATCGCCCGGGTGCCGTTGGCCCGGCACCAGCCGAGCACCTCGGTCAGTTCGGCCTCGCCGAGCACCGTGCCGGTCGGGTTCGACGGGCTGGCGAGCACGAGACCGTCGAGCGGGCCGGCGGCCTCGAGGTCGGCGACGGTCGGGCGGAACCCCTGCTCGAGGCCCACGGGGATGCCGACCACCTCGATCCCGAAGGTCGTGAGGTCGTTCCGGTAGCAGGGATACCCGGGCTCGATCACCCCGACCCGGTCCCCCGGGTCGAAACATGCGAGGAACGCCAACACACAGCTACCCGAGGCGCCCGTGGTGACGATCACGTTGTCGGGGGCGACGGCGTGGCCGTGGCGCTCGTCGTACCAGCGGGCGATCCGCTCCCGCAGCGCCCACTCACCGTGCGGATCGCCGTACCCGAGTCGATCCTCCACGAGGGCCCGCTGGGCGGCGGCGAGCACACCATCGGGAGCCGCCGTCGACGGTTGGCCCACCTCGAGATGGATCACATCGGCACCGCCGGCCTCGGCGGCCGCGGCGGCCTGCATGACCTCCATCACACCGAACGGACGGACATGACCTCGTTGTGAGACCTTCAACACCCGCCCAGTCTGCCTCGGCGGTGTCAACGGGCCGCGGCTTCGCGACAATGCGAGCATGACGACCATCGCCTTCATCGGGCTCGGCGTGATGGGGTATCCCATGGCCGGCCATCTCGCCGCCGCCGGACACGACGTGCGGGTGTTCAACCGCACCCGGGCCAAGGCCGACGCCTGGGCCGTCGAACACGCCGGCACCGTCGCCGACACACCGGCAGCGGCCGCGGACGGCGCCGAGATCGTGATCACGATCGTCGGCGCCGACGACGACGTGCGGGCCGTCACCACCGGACCCGGCGGTGCCCTCGAGACGATGGCCGCCGGCGCCACCCTCGTCGACCACACCACCGCCTCGGCCGATGTGGCCCGCGAGCTCCACGGCGTCTGCGCCGAGCGGGGCATCGGCTTCGTCGACGCCCCCGTCTCCGGCGGCGAGGCCGGCGCCCAGAACGGGAAGCTCACCATCATGTGTGGCGGCGACGAGTCGGTCTTCGCCGCCGTCGAACCCGTGCTCGACACCTACGCCGTGGGCGTCACCCTGCTCGGCCCGGCCGGGGCCGGCCAGCTCACCAAGATGGTCAACCAGGTCTGCATCGCCGGTGTGCTCGCCGGACTGGCCGAAGGGGTGCATCTCGCGATGGCGGCCGGGCTCGACATCGCCCAGGTCACCGAGACCCTCTCGAAGGGCGCGGCCGGCTCGTGGCAGATGGCCAATCGGGCCGAGACGATGGCCGCGGGCGAGTTCGACTTCGGCTTCGCGGTCGACTGGTTCCGCAAGGACCTCGGCATCGCCCTCGACGAGAGCAAGCGCCTCGGCACCTCCATGCCCAACGCGGCCGCCGTCGACCAGCTCTACGCCCGCATCCAGGCCCGCGGCGGCAACCGCTGGGACACGAGCTCGCTGATCGACCTGCTCTCGAACCCCTGACGGGCGGGCGGCCGATCAGATGCGGCCGACGAACTCCGAGATCACCCCGATCGCCTCGGTGAGATGGGCTCGGCCGTCGGGGCCCGTGTAGTAGTGCGTCGCCCCCTGCACCTCGTGGAGGCGCTTGTCGTCGTGCCCGATGGCATCGAAGAGCCGCTTGGTGTGTGACGGGGTGCAGGCGTCGTCGGCGGTGTTCCCGATCACGAGCGCCGGCACGGTGATCTTCGCCGCACCGGCCACGGCGTCGCCCCGGGCGTCGTCATACGACCACTGCGACAGCCACGAGCGCAGCGTGCAGAACCGGGCGAGGCCCACCGGGCCGTCGTTCACCACCTTCGGATCACCGAGGTAGGTCCAGCCGGGCTTTCGGTCGGACGGATCGACGGTCGGGTCGAGCCATCGGGGGTCGGCCATCGTCCCGTGCACACAGAACGCCCGCTCGGCACCCGGCCCCTCCGTCGCCCGGAGACGCTCCAGCTCGTCCTTCACCCACGCCGTGATCCGACGGTTGCGGGCGATCTGCGCGGCCCGGTAGGTGGCCACGAAGTCGTCGGTGTAGGTCGGCTGGTTCGGGTTGGCCGGGTCGTAGAGGTTCAGCTCGGTGGCCCGCTCGAAGGGACGGGACTCATCCAGGATCGAGGCGTCCATCCACTCGGTCAGCGTCGCATGACGGCTCACATGCGCGGCCAGCATCATCAGCCCGTCGGCGGCGGGCAGATGCTCGGCGGCCACCTCGTAGGGGTCGCCGGCCGGCGTGCCGTCGATCCCGTCGCCGGCCTCGGCCAACGACTGGTACCAGGCCGACAACGAACCACCGCCCGACCATCCGGCGAGCACGACCTTGTCGTAACCGAGCCGCTCCTTCGCATCGGCGATCGCCCGGCCGAGGTCGGCGGCGACCTTCTCCATGATCAGCGCGGAGTCGACCCCGCGATAGCGGCTGTTGGCCCACAACACGTGATGCCCGGCCCGGGCGAGCCCCGGCACGATCGGCAGGTACATGCCACCGCCGATCGGGTGCATGAACACGATGAGCGTGTCGGACGGGGTGTCGATCGGACGCACGAGATGGCAGTCGAGGCCGACGATGTTGCCACCACCGCCGTAGGTGTCGCTGAACGCGGCGTCCTCACGGTGCACCACCACGTAGGCGATGCGTTCACAACCTTCGGGGGTGCCGGGAAGACTCATGGCTCCACCCTCGCACGCCCGCACGTCCGGGATCGAATGTCCGGGCTCAGTCGCAGTGGCGGTCGCTGCACCAGATCTGCGCCGTGCCGTGCACCCCACCGACCACGGGCCACAGCTCGGTGCCGTCCGGTGCCGCGGCGACGGTGGTGTCCTGCACCACCGGCCGGCTGGAGATCGCCCACGGTGTCCACGTCAGCCACAGCACCCAGGCCTCGTCACCGAAGAACCGGTTGACCGCCTCGGCGGTCTGCCGCCTGGCCGCCGGGTCGGTCGTGGCCCGCTGGGCGAGCAACGCCGCGTCGATCGAGTCGTCCTGGATCCGGCCGAAGTTCAGCGCCGGCGACCCGATGGGCGATGCTGCGCCGGCGAACCACTCGGTGATCCGACCGTCGAGGTCGGCCGCACCCGTGCCCGGGGTCAGGCGGGCCTGGAAGTCGCCGAGCACCGCCCGGGGCACGACGGTCTCGGCGTCGACCGGCACCACGTCGACCCGGAGGCGGGCACCGAGCACCACGTCCCACATCTGGACGAGCCGTTCCGCACGGGCGATGGCCTCGGGGGCCGCGACGGCCTGGAGTCGGAAACCGATGTCGTCGGTCCCCCACTCCACGAGGCAGGTCTCGAAGGACTCGCGAGCGGCGACGGGATCGAAGGCGGCGATACCCGTGTCGTCGAGATACCCCGGCGAGCCGGGGGGAAACGGCCCGTTGGCCGCCGACACCGCATCGCCGGCCTCGCTCGCGAGCAGCTCCCGATCGATCGCGTGGGCCAGCGCCCGCCGGCACGAGCGGAGCACCAGCGGATTGTCGAACTGCACACCGTCGGGGTCCATCTCTGGAGCGACCTCGGCGCCCGTGATGGCCGCGATCGTCCGGTTGGTGCCGCTGGCGACATTGAGCTGCACGTGCTCGGTGGCGGCGAAGTCGCTCGCCACGATCGTGGCCACGTCGTCGAGCACGACCAGACGGTCGATCTGATGGCCGTCGTGCACGTGCACGACATCGAACACACCGGCCGCCACCCCGTCGACGCGTCCCACGGCCGGCGCGTTCACCACGAACTCGATCTCGTCGAGGTACGGCAGCGCCTCGCCCGTGACCCCGGCGGGGCCACGCCAGTAGTCGTCGTTGCGCACCGCCCGGAACGAGTTGCCCGCACCCGGCGTGTACGACTCGAACACGAACGGACCCGTGCCCACGGGAGCGGCCGGATCACCATCCGCCGGCGACGCCGCCACTGCGGCGTCGTGGAACGGCGAGGTCGGGCTGCGCTGGGGCAGGTCGGCCAGCGACGCGAGCCAGTCGGGTGAGAACACGAAGCCACAGGCACTGTCGGCAAGGGTGTGGGCGAACGACGCCCACGGCAGCGCCGTCGTGATCTCGACGACACGACCCCGGGCTTCGATGTCGACGATGCCGGCGAACGTCGGCCCCGTCAGGGCGGATGCCCGGCAGCTCTCGAGGTTGAACGCCACGGCGGCGGCGTCGAGTTCGGTGCCATCGTGGAAACGAACGCCTCGTCGGAGGCTGATCGTCCAGCTCCGGAGGTCGTCGGAGACGTCGACGGACTCGGCGAGCACCGGCACGATCGAGCCGTCGGCCGCCAGCGCGACGAGCGGATCGGCCACGGCGCCGAGCACCATGCGACACGACACCCCGCAACTCACGCGATACGGCGCCCACGGGTCGGCCGAGTCGGCCTCGAGGCCGTAGACGAGCGTGCCACCGGCGACGGGGCCGTCGGCCGGATCGACGGGGTCGCCGCCGCCCTCGACGTCGGCCGCGCTCGTCGAGGTGGCCACGGTCGTGGTGGACGACGTCTCCTGGTCGCCGTCGTCGGCTGGCGAGGTGCAGGAGGCGGCCAGGAGCAGCACGACGGCGAACGGCCATCGCCATGTTCCCGCTCGTCGCCGCATACGTGCTCCCGCTCGCCTCCGCACCGACCGCCGACGGCACGTCCGTGACGCGACGCTACCGGCGCGCCGAACCGGCTCCGCCGCCGAGGCGGAGCCGGTCGGATCAGGTCGATCGTCGGATCGGACCCGGGAGGATCAGAGGGCGGAGGCCCGGTGCGAGGCCCGCTTCTGGAACCAGTCGCCGACCTGGTTGAGCGAGAGCACGGTGAGCACGAGCGCCAGCGACGGGTACACCGCCTGCATCACGTCGACCTTGATGTCGGCCCGGGCCAGGTTGATCATGTTGCCCCAGGTCGAGGTCGGCAGCTGGACCGACAGACCGAGGAACGACAACGAACCCTCGACGACGATCACGAACGCCGCCGCCACCATGGCGTAGGACACGACCACCGGCAGCACGTTCGGGATCACCTCACGGCGCAGGATCGTGCCGGGTTTGGTCCCGATGGCCCGGGCGGCGAGCACGAACTCGCGCTGCGAGATCGCGAGCGACGTGGCGCGGGCCACCCGGGTGTAGGCCGGGATCGACAGGAAGCCGATCACGAGGCTGATGACGAGCAGGTCGCGGACCCGGAAGATCGACACCATCGCCAGCAGGAGGATGAGGGCCGGGAATGCCAGGATCACGTCGATACCGGCCATGATCACCGCTTCGGTCCGGCCCCGGACGAACCCGACGAGGGCGCCGAGGAAACCGCCGAAGATCACGCCGAACCCGGCGGCGACCGTGGCCACGATGAGGCTGACCCAGCCACCGTGCACGATGCGGGCGAAGGTGTCACGGGCGATGGCGTCGGTGCCGAGCCAGTGGGCACCCGACGGCTTCTCCAGCGGTTCGCCGTCACCGAACTCGCCGGTGGCCGCACTGAACCCGTTGGTCTGTGCATTCGGGTCCTGGAGGGGCAGCGCCCCGTCGAAGATCGTCGTGTCGATCTTCGCGTAGATCGCCCCGCCGAAGACGAGGAGCAACCAGATGCTCGACAGCTTCACCATCACCGGCATCGAGCGCCAGACCTCGCGGCCCGTCGCGCGCTTCGGCTTGATGCCCTCGCGGGGAACACCCGACGCCTTGACGGGTGCGTCCTCGACGATCGTGGGTTCGTCGATGCTCACATGGGGTTCGGTGGCGGTCACGACTCAGCTCCTTCGGATTCGAGGATCGAGAACGGTGTAGAAGAGATCGACGATGGTGTTGATCAGCACATAGCCGACCGCCACGGAGACCGTGATGCCCTGGATCACGAGGATGTCACGCTGGTTGATGGCGTTGATCAGCCGGAACCCGAGACCGGGGATGGCGAACAGGGTCTCGATGATCACCGTGCCGCCGAGCAGGGCGCCGAAGTTGATGCCGACGATGGTGGCGAGGCTGAGCGAGCTGGGGCGCAGGGCGTGGCGGAACAGGACGTAGTAGTCCCGGAGGCCCTTGGCCCGAGCGGAGAGGATGTAGTTCTCCTGGAGGGTCGCGATCATGTCGGATCGGACGAGGCGGGAGAAGATCGCCATCTGGGTGAGGGCGAGGGCCGTCGCCGGCAGGATCGCCGATCTGAGGTTCTCGACGATGCCCTTGTCGGTGATGCGGTTCCAGTTGGACGCCGGCAGCCACTGCAACTTCACCGCGAAGAGCCAGATCAGGAAGATGCCGGTGATGAAGTTCGGCACGGCGAGTGCGACCTGCACCCCGGCCGAACTCACGCTGTCCTGCCAGCGGCCCTGGCGGTAGGCGCCGAGCACGCCGATCGGCACGGCGAAGAGGACGGCGAGGCCGATCGCCATGAAGGCGAGCTGGGCCGTGACGGGCAGCCGCTGGACGATGGTGCCCGAGACCGACTGGCCCTGATTGATGTACGACTCGCCGAGGTCACCCTGCACGGCGTTGCCGAGCCAGTTGACATATCGAACGGGGAGCGGGTCGTTGAGTCCGAGGTCCTCGCGGACCTGGTTGAGCAGTTCTTCGTTCTGGACCCCGGCTTCGCCGAGGATCGCAACCGCGGGATCACCCGGGAGAAGCGACGTCATGAAGAAGGACAGGAACGTGACTGCGAACAGTGTCGCCAGCAGGCGGAGCAGTCGTTGTCCGAGGATCTTCAGCATGGTGGGTCGTCTTCTCCCGGGGATCGAGCGTCAGTGAATGATCAGGTTCGGCCGATCAGCCGAGCCAGACCTCGTGCCAGCGGCCCTCGGCGGCCGGGAAGCCGATGCCGAGCGAGCCGGACGGCAGGTGCCAGCCGTTGAGGCCGAGGATGTTGGAATCGGTACCGATCGCCGTCGCCGTGTGACCCGAGAACCAGATCGGGGTCTCCTGGGCGACCAGCATGCCGATCGACTCGTAGAGCGCATACCGCTCGGCGAAGTCGTCGGTCTGCGTGGCGGCCACCGAGGCACCGAAGGCGTCGGGGTTGAACCAGTTGGCGAAGTTCAGCGGCGAGACGACACCCGGGATCCCGGCGGCCTCGGCGATCTCCGCCGTCGGCGGAGCGAGGAACGGACCGACGTCGGCCGACGGATCGTTCTCCGAACCCCAACGCCAGCAGTGCGCACCGTGCTCACCGACGAAGCCGTTCTCGGCGCCGAGGGCGTAGTTGATGTGGGTCTGCTGGTCGTAGTTGGTGACCTCGGCCTCGATCAGGCCGCCCGTCTGCTCGTAGACCTCGATGATCACCTGGGTGGCGGCGATCAGGGTCGGATCCGGCGGGCAGGACTGCTCGAAGCTGATGGGCTCACCCACGGCCTTGCCGTCGGAGCGCTCCGGGTCGTTGATGTACTCGGTGATGAGCTCGACGCCACGGTTGAAGTCGAACTTCGGCCACGCCTCGGCGACCTTCTCGGAGTACCACGGCGAATCCGGGCTGAACCACTGGGTGGCGGGCAGCGAGATGCCGGTACCACCGAGGGCCTCGATGACCTGATCCTGCGGGTTCAGGTGGACGAGACCGTTGCGGACCCGCACGTCGTCGAACGGCGGGACGAGCACGTTGAAGTGGCCACCACCGGTGTTGTTGCCCTGGAACTCGAGCAGCGTGATGTCGGCGCCGTCGTCGCGAGCGGTCCGGGCGTCGCGGATGGTGCCCTGACGCAGCGTCTGCATGGCGTTGACGGTGCCCGACAGGAGTGCGTCGAGGCGGGTGTTCTCGTCCGGGATCGGACGGAAGCTGATCGAGTCGAGGAAGGGGAGCTGGTTGCCCTCGGGGTCGGTGCCCCAGTAGCTCTCGTTCCGGACCACGACGGTCTCGTTGTCGAGGTCACGGCTCTCGATCTGGAACGGGCCGGTACCGATCGGCGCATTGGCGTAGCCGTCCGGATCCTCGGTCGCCGCGGCCGGATCGAAGACCATGCCCATGGGGGCACGGGCCAGGAAGGCCGGGAAGGCCGAGTTGGCCTGGCTCAGGGTGTAGGTGACCTCGAGGTCGCCGGTGGCCTGCACGTCGGCGAGGTTCGACGAGGAGATCGCACCGGCGGACGCGGCGCCCGTCTGCTGCACGACGAACATGTCGGCGATGGTCTGGGCGGTGAGCTCGACGCCGTTGTGGAACGTCACGCCGGAGCGCAGCGTGCCCACCCACGAGGTGAAGTCCTCGTTCGGCTCGATGCTCTCGAAGAGCCAGCCCTCGTACTCACCGGTCACGGTCTGCTCGACGAGCTTGTCGTAGATCGTGATCATCATGTTGTAGCAAGGCGAGGAGCAGGTGTCCTCCCAGGGGCGGAGGCCCACGGCCTCGGCCTCGAGACCGACGGCGATGGAGCCGCCGTAGGCGCGCTCACCCTCGGTCTCTTCCACCTCGGTGTCGACGTCGCCTTCGGCTTCCTCTCCAGCCTCGGCGACCTCCTCCGCTTCGGTGGTTTCGGTCGTTTCTTCCTGTTCGGTCTCTTCCGCCGCGGTCCCGGTGTCCCCGTCGCTACCGCCGCAGGCGGCCGCGATCAGGCCCATCGAGAACAACAACGCAAGAAGCTTGATCAAGCCTTGCTTGTGCATCTGGGTCTCCCCTTCATGGAATCAGATTCTCGGCGCTGAGCCGAGTGGCAGATTGATAGCAGATGTGGCGCCCGACACATAGTGAGGGGTGCCGTGCCGTCACCGCTCCGTCACGTTTCCGCCCGGTAACGGGCGATCGCGTCACGTCTCGATGACCGCGGTAGGTCGGGTATCAGTGTTCGCTTCCGACCTCCACCTCGACCTCGACCATCGGGTGATGGCAGGCCACGTAGTGGTCTTCGGCGACTTTCTGCATCTGCGGCTCGACCTGGGCACAGATCTCGTCCGCGAGCGGGCAACGGGTCCGGAAGCGGCACCCCGACGGCGGAGCGAGCGGCGACGGCAGCTCACCCTCGAGCTCCACGGTGTCGTCGAGCGACACGAGCGGGTCGGGCACCGGGATCGAACCCAGCAGGAGGTTGGTGTAGGGATGCGCCGGGTTGGCGTAGAGCTCGTCGGTCTCGGAGACCTCGCACATCTTGCCGAGGTACATCACGGCCACCCGGTCGCTGATGTTCTTCACCACGGCGAGGTCGTGGGCGATGAACACGAGGGTGAGGCCGTACTCCTCCTTCAGGTCCTCCAGGAGGTTGAGGATCTGCGCCTGCACCGACACGTCGAGCGCGGAGACCGGCTCGTCGCAGATGATCAGCTCCGGCTCCACCACGAGCGCCCGGGCGATCGAGATGCGCTGGCACTGACCGCCGGAGAACTCGTGCGGTCGCTTGTAGCGGGCCACACCGGGATCGATGCCGACGGCGTCGAGCATCTTCGCCACGGTCTCCCACTGGGCGTCCTCGTCGTGCGGGCCCCACACGTTCAGGGGCTCCGCCACGATCTCGCCGACCATGCGGCGCGGATTCAGCGACGAGATCGGATCCTGGAAGATCATCTGGAGGTCGGTGCGCTTCTCCCGCATCGCCTCACCGTCGAGCTGCATCAGATCCACACCGTCGAGGCGGACCGAGCCGTCCGTCGGTCGGGGCAGCTGGAGGATCGCCCGCCCGGTGGTGGACTTG
The DNA here is from genome assembly GCA_020630195.1 of Acidimicrobiales bacterium. Lineage (GTDB taxonomy): Bacteria > Actinomycetota > Acidimicrobiia > Acidimicrobiales > SZUA-35 > JAHDBV01. The sequence continues at coordinate 5,282 of JAHDBV010000048.1, read as the reverse complement.
CCACAACCGGACTCGCCGACCAACCCGAGGGTCTCACCCCGGGCGATGTCGAAACTGATGCCGCTCACCGCGTAGACGGTGCGTCCGCGGCCCACCGGGAACTCCACGGTGAGGTGCTCCACACGGAGCACGGTCTCGTCCTCGGGGCGCAGGTGCGCCCGACCGGAACCAGCCATCAACGTCCTCCGTTGGTCGAGACGAGGTCATCGTCGAATCGGGACTGCCCGGCGGCCGCGAGAGTGACCGGCAGGCCTTCGGCGAGGTTGCGCTCGAAGGCGGCCCGGCTCTCGTCGGTACCGATCGGGAAGTGGCACGCGAACGCGTGACCCGGCGCCGCGGCGGCGGAGAGCGTCGGCTCCTCCTCGTGGCACTTCTTCTGCGCGTAGGCGCAGCGGGGCGAGAACTTGCAGCCCTTCGGCGGGTTGATGAGGTCCGGCGGTCGACCGAGGATCGAGGCGAGCCGGGTGTGCTTCGGCTGGCTCACCTTCGGGATCGAACGAAGCAGCGCCTCGGTGTAGGGGTGCTTCATGTCGGAGAACAACGATGAGGTGGGCGCCTTCTCGACGACCTTGCCGGCGTACATCACGATGATCTCGTCCGCCCGGCCGGCGACGACGCCCAGGTCGTGGGTGACCATCACCATCGACATGAACCGTTCCTGCTGCTGGGTGTCGAGCAGGTTCAGGATCTGGTGCTGCACGGTCACATCGAGCGCCGTGGTCGGCTCGTCGGCGAACAGCAGACGGGGGCCGCAGGCCAACGCGATGGCGATGCACACACGCTGGCGCATACCTCCCGACATCTCGTGCGGGTAGTTGTCGATCCGGGACTCCGGCTCGGGGATCTTCACCGAGCGGAGCAGTTGGACGGCGGTCTCGCGAGCCTCGCTCTTCGACACACCGAGGTGGAAGCGGAGGTGCTCGGTGAGCTGGCGGCCCACCTTGACGACCGGGTTGAGCGAGGTCATCGGGTCCTGGAAGACCATGGCGAGCTCGACACCCCAGAGCTGCTGCATCTCCTTGACGGAACGGCCGACGAGCTCCTTGCCGTCGTAGGTGACCGAGCCGGTGGTGTGGACGTTGTCACCGATGTTGAGACGCATGATCGAACGCGACAACACGGTCTTGCCCGACCCCGACTCACCCACGATGCCGAGGGTCTTGCCGCGAGCCAGCTCGAACGACACGCCGTCGACCGCCTTCACCGTGCCCGCGGGCACGGCGAAATGC
>JAHDBV010000048.1:0-3953 GCA_020630195.1 Acidimicrobiales bacterium | reverse complement strand
CTCGAACGACACGCCGTCGACCGCCTTCACCGTGCCCGCGGGCACGGCGAAATGCGTCTTCAGGTCGTCCACGACCAGCAGAGGTTTGGTGTCATCGGTGGACGACGACGGCTTGATGATTCGCGAACCACGTTCGGTCATCGAGGTGCACTCCCGGGCGTTCGACTTCGGAGGCAGAGATTGTGACCCGCGTCACCGGCCGCGTCGAATCGAACCGAGTGGGACATCCCACCTCGCCTCGATCGGCTCAGGCGGCCTCGCCCGCGCGCATGCGATGGACACCCAGACCGCCGAGGATCGCGGCCGCGACGGCATAGCCGACATAGAGCCCTCGGGGTCCGAACTCCGTGAGCGCCGCCGGGCCGAGCAGCGACGTCACGGCCGCGGCGGAGGTCCCGACGGCCTCGAGCAGGGTCTGGCCGATCGCGGACCGCTCGGCACCGGTGCGCTGCACCGCGGCGAGCTGGAGCCCGGGGAACATGAACGACTCCCCCACCGTGTTGAACACACCGGCGACGAGCACGGCGGCCCAGGCGATGAACAACCCGAACCCCAGGTAGCCGCACGCCGCGATGACGAGGCCGATGCCGACCGCACGTCGCGCGCCGACCTTCTCGGCCCACGCACCCATCGGGGCGGGCAGCACCACGAGCGGAGCACCGATCACGAGCAGGATCGCCGCCGTGCCGAGGTTGCCGACCCCGAGGCTCGTCAGGTGGCGGTCGATCGTCGAGTCGAACACACCGATCCAGCCGAAGATCACGATCTGGAGCAGCGCCGCTCCCTGGATCACCGGATCCCCGATCAGTCGGACCATGTCACCGTGGCTGGGTTCGGACACCGACACCACCGCCCGACGCAGGGCTCCCATCGTCCACGGCGAAAGCAGGGCCACGATGGCCGCCGGAACGAGGAACGGCGCCCACAGCCCGATGGGTTCGAGCAGCGCGCCGAGCGGCGGGCCGAGCAGGAAGCCGGCGACGACGAACGACAGGTAGCGCCCCATCCGTTGGCCACTGCCACCGACCTCGGCTCCGACGATCGCCTTGCGGGCCGCCACGGCGAACAGTCCGATGCCGACACCGAGCAGACCGCGGGCGAGAATCAGCGACCACGCCGCGTCGGCGATGGCGAACCACACCCCGGCGATGATCGAGACCGCGAGGCCACCCGCCCCCGTGGACACGACGTGACCACGATCGGCGAGTGGGGCGAGGGCGAGCGTGACGACGAGGGCGGCGACGAACCCGGAGGAGGCGATCAGGCCGACCTCGGTGTCGCTCAGGCCGTAGGCCTCGCGCAAGTCCTCCAACAGCACGAACACCACGCCCGCGTTGACGGTGAGGAAGAACGAGGTGATCTCGAGGATCGGCCAGGTTCTGGTGCGACCGCGCTCGGGCGGGGCGATGTCGGGGGTGGCGACCACCGCGGCAGCCTCGCAGCTCGGCGCCGCTTCGCGACGCCCGATTTCGTCGCCGGCGGTCAACCACCCCGCCGGGCGGCGAGGTACGCGTTGCGGGCCTCGACGCAGTCGTCGTCGTGGAAGGCGTGGGCGAGCGCATCCGCGTCGCCCCACGACCGGTCGAGCCCGACCATCGCGGAGGTCACCGCGTCGACGTGCCGCTTCGTGGCCCACAGCGTGTAGGGCGCCTTGGCGGCGAGGGAGGCGGCGAGCGCATCGACCTCGGCGTCGAGGTCGTCCGGGGCGACGACGCGGGTGAGGAATCCGGCCGCCGCGGCCTCGGCCGCGTCGAACGGGCGGCACGTCATCACGAGGTCCTTCGTCCGGGCCGGGCCGATCTCACGGACGAGTCGGGGAATGCCGCCCCAGGCGAGCGGGATGCCCAGATCGACCTCGGGGATCGAGAAGCGGGCGTCGTCGGCGGCGACCCGGAGATCACAGGCGGCGGCCAGCACGAGACCACCGCCGACACACCAGCCGCGGATCGAGGCGATCGTGATGGCGTCGATGCCCTCGATCGCGTCGGCCATGCGCCGGCCGAGGTCGGCGGCATCGCGCAGGGTCCAGCGAGGGTCGGCCGGTCCGGCGAAGGTCGACAGGTCGGCGCCGGCGGAGAACGCCCGCCCCTCCCCCGACACGACGACGATCCGGGTGTCGGTGTGGCGATCGATCCACTGCGCGGCCTCGGCCAACTCGAACAGGGCGGTCGACGACAACGGATTCAGCTTCTCGGGCCGGCTCAGCGTCAGCCGCCCGATCGTGCCCTCGAGATCGATGCGGAGCGTCTCGAACTCGGGCGGCGTCGGGGCGGCGGTGGGTGCGTTCACGGGAACTCCTCGGGTTCGACGTCGGGTGGCCGACCGATGCGGTCACCTACGGTGCGTCCCGTGACTGTCTCACTCGGGGTCCACGTGGGCCAACAGAACCTGACGATGGACGAGCTGCGAGCGCTGTGGCGCCGCGTCGACGACGCGGGCGTCGACTGGATCTCGGCCTGGGACCACCTCTACGAGGCACCACCCCAGGGCGGCACCGTGCCCCACTTCGAAGCCGTGGCCACCCTCGCCGCCATGGCGTGTGAGACCCGGAACGCCCGGCTCGGTTGCCTGGTGTTCTACGTCGGCTACCGCAATCCCGGGCTGCTCGCCAAGGCCGCCGCCACGATCGATCACATCAGCGGTGGGCGCTTCGAACTCGGCCTCGGGGCGGGTTGGCACGAGTGGGAGGCCGCGGCGTTCGGCTACGACTTCCCGTCGCTCGGCACCCGCCTCGACATGCTCGACGAGTCGACCCGGGCGATCCGGGGTCTGCTCACCCCGGCCGGTGCCGACGACGCCGACGGCATCCATCGCACGACGTTCGACGGCGACCACGTCACCCTCGAGAACTGCTCCGCTCTGCCCACACCGGTGCGAGGCCACATCCCGATCTGGATCGGCGGCGTCGGTGAGAAGCGCACACTGCGGATGGCCGCCCGGTACGCGGACGGCTGGAATGCCGCCTACATCGACCCGGCCGAGTTCGGTCGCCTCAACGGCGTGCTCGACGACTGGTGCGAGGTCGAGGGTCGGGACCCGTCCACGATCGAGCGTTCGGTCAACCTCGCCTTCGCCGGCGGCGCCGACGACGCCTCGGCGGCCGCGAACGAGCAGGCGATGCGCGCACAGTGGGGCCCGATGTTCGAACGGGTCGCCGGCGGCGCCCTGCTCGGTACACCGACACAGGCCGTCGAGCAGGTCCTGGCCTATGCCGAGGCCGGCGCCGACATGGTGAACATCGCACTGCGGGCCCCGTACGACCGGGCCGCCGTCGATGCCTACCTCACCGAGGTGCTGCCCGCCGTGCGGTCGGCCGCGGCCTGAGCCCGGCCCGAACCTGACGCCACCGGCACCGGGCTGCCAGACTCACGCCCGCTCGATCCCCCATCCTCCAGGAGCACGCATGAAGCTGTCGATGACCCTCAACTACTCCGGCGATCCGGCGACCACCGCCCAGACCGCCCGTGACTACGAGTCGGCCGGCGTCGACATGGTGTGGGTGGCCGAGCTCTACAGCTTCGACGCCGTGTCCCTGATGGGCTACCTGGCCGCGGTCACCGAGCGCATGGAGATCTGCGCCGGGATCCTGCCGATCTACTCGCGGACCCCGACGCTGATCGGCATGACCGCCGCCGGCCTCGACGCCCTGTCGAACGGCCGTTGCGTGCTCGGCCTCGGCGCCTCCGGCCCGCAGGTGATCGAGGGCTGGCACGGCGTGAAGTACGACGCACCGATCGGGCGCACCCGCGAGATCGTCGACATCTGCCGACAGGTCTGGAAGCGGGAGAAGGTCGAGCACGACGGCCGCTACTACCAGCTGCCCCTGCCCGCCGATCAGGGCACCGGGCTCGGCAAGTCGCTCAAGCTCATCAACCGGCCGGTGCGCGATCGCATCCCGGTCTACATCGCCTCGCTCGGCCCGAAGAACATCCAGATGACCGCCGAGATCGCCG
>JAHDBV010000163.1:5879-6351 GCA_020630195.1 Acidimicrobiales bacterium | reverse complement strand
AGGTGGTCGGGGGTGAGGATGCGGGCGTGGCGACGGAGCTCGTCGGCGCCGACCATCTGCATCTCCCGCTCGGGCAACGCCCAGCAGGCGTCGGCGAACTCGAGGAGCTCGTCGGGGGAGGGTCGGGTTCGCCCGAGGACCTCCTTCGCGATCGCTCGACGCTCGGGGGTCTTCACGCCGGCGAAGGGGAAGTGGTCCTTCATGTAGGCCGCCATGTGGGCGGCGTCGTCGGGGTCGCCCGCCTCGAGCAGGGTGACGTGGAGCTCGGGAACCCGATCGATCATCGCTTGTTGCGGTCGCCCGACCCGCCGATCGACAGGATCGACCCGGCCGACCCGATCGAGAGGATGGAGCCGGCCGATCCGATGGACAGGATGGAGCCGGCGGAGCCGATGCTGAGGATCGATCCCGTCGACCCGATCGACAGGATCGACCCGACGGAGCACACCGACAGGATCGACCCGATGCTGGC
>JAHDBV010000163.1:0-5850 GCA_020630195.1 Acidimicrobiales bacterium | reverse complement strand
ACCCCGGAAGGTTGCCAGAGCGGACGAATGGGGCGGCCTCGAAAGCCGTTGTGGTCTTCGGGCCACCATGGGTTCGAATCCCATACCTTCCGCCACCGAACCCCGCCCTCGGGCGGGGTTCTCTCGTTTTCCCGCTCCACCCGGGCCGAGCACGGGTGCTCGGCCTGATTGCGGCGTCACCATGGGCTCAGAACCCGTCACACCGGTGGCGCGCCGTGAATGGCGGGACGAGAGGCAAGCAGGGGGCACGCAGCGAGGCCGACACGACGGCGCCGTCACCTCACGGGGCCTGGTTTCGCAGGGGCGGATCGCCGAGACTCGAGCGATGTTTGAGTGCGGACTCGAGATCGCGGCCGGTGGGCTTCGGGCGACTGCGTCCGGCGTCGCCGTCGGGCCGCTTGTGTTCGTTCTCGAAGGCGAGGCGTTCCCGGAGGAGGGATGGCGCGACTTCCCGGTCGTCGTGCTCGGCTGGTTCGGGCAGGCAGTGGCGGGCCTGCCCGAGAGCGGTGCCGTTGCCGTCCCGCTGATGGACGGTCCCTACGAGTTGCGCCTGACGTCGACCGATGGCTCAGTGCAGGTCGAGGGCATCCGGCGACGGCGGACCGGCGAGGACGTCGTCGTTCGTTGCGGGGTCGATCTCGCAGGTCTTCGGGTGATCTACCTCGACGTTGCCCGTGCCACCTTGGCGGAGGCGGAGCTCCTGCCTGGAGCATCGGAGGACGACACCCTCGCACTGGCAGCAGCCGTTGAACGGGTCATGGCGATGCCTTGAAGCTCGCTCACGGCCCATCGACCCGGGTCAGGCGAGGTTGCGGGTGAGGCCGGCCATGTCGGTGGCGACGAGGCGCCGCTTGTCATCGTCGACGCCCGCCGCTGAGGCGTAGGTGGGCCAGTCGGCAACGGCCGCTCGCACGTCGGCGATGATCGATCGGGCGCCACCGATGCCGAACCGGTCGGCCACGGTGAGGAGCTGGTCGACCGTGTGGTTCTCGGTCGTGCCCCCGATCGACATCTGGTGGCGGGCCACCCACTCCGAGCTGGCCCGATACGAGTGCGTGATGTCGTAGGCGGGGGCGAGGCTCCACTCGCCGGCCTCGGTGCACAGGAACCCGAAGTTCTTGGTGTGGTCGTCTCGGTTGACGGCGGCGATGTTGAACACGGCCCGGCGGAACAGCTCGGCCCGAGCGTCGTGACCGAGCCCGAGCCGGTCGATGACGAACAGCGCCTGTTCGTAGGAGTGGGCGCCGGGGAGTCGGAAGTCGAGGTGGTCGAGGCCGCACAGGGTCTGGGCGTGCAGGCGGTCGCCAGCGTCGGTGCGGTCGAAGCGGCGGGTGATGAAGTGCGCCCGGCCGCCTTCTTCGATGAGGTCGCATGGCGCCATGTCGATCCCGGCGGCCGCTGCCATCAGCGAGTAGGCGTACTCCACCCGCCCCCAGCCGGACCCGGTGTCGATCTCGTAGCCGCGGTCGACGGTGCCGGTGACGCCGTCGAGTTTCACGAGCCAGTGGCTGTAGCCGTCGGGAGCATCGATCTGCCCCGACCGCATCCGCCCGGTGTCGGGGTTGTACGCCACGACGGCCTTCGCCCGGGCCCCACCGGCGGAGATGCCGACGCTGATCAGGCTGCGGAGTGCGACGTCGGCGTCGGCGGCGAGATTCGTGTCGAGCGCGGCACGCGCTTCGAGCACGAGTTCGTTGAGTTGCAGCGGTACCGAGTCGTCGGTGTCGGCGTCCGCTGGCGGATGGAACGTGAGGGCGCCCATGCCGCGGGTGCCGACGTAGGTGAGGCGGTCGAGCATCGTGAGGCTCGACGGGTCGACACCTCGAGCGGCGAGCCAGCTCCGGATGACGGCGTTGCCGAAGTCGTCGGGCAGTGCGTCGGCGAGCATGGCGGGGAGTGTCTTGAACGTGTCCCGGCTGAGGGTCGGGAAGCGGTAGATGCCGCTGCGGTTCGGCATGTGGAGCGGCGAGAGCTCGGCGCCGGTGCGCACCCAGTCGGGGGTGTACTCGAAGGCGTGGGTGCCGAGTGACCGGTCGTCGACCACGGCGCCCACGGTGCGGCCCCACGCACGGACCTCGACAACGTCGATCGACGCCATGAGCTAGCGCCTGCGGGACGCTGCCAGCGCTTCGAGCGGCGAGACCGCCGGCGCCGGTGGGGTGAGGGTGTCGATCCAGTCGAGCATGTCGAGGGAGCGGGTGACCCGGATCAGGGAGCCGAGTGTCGAGCCCTTGCCGGTCTCGAGGTTGCGGATCGTGTTCTCCGACACGTCGCTGCGTTGGGCGAGCTCGGCTTGGGTGAGACGTTGCTGCTTCCGGGCAGCCCGAACGGCCTTGCCGACCTCGAGCTCCCATTCGTCGACCGTCCGTCGAGTCCGGAGCTCGGGCCGAATGGCTCGGGGTGGTGCACCAGTCGTCAGGCTCACGATCCGAGGGTACGGCTCAAACCAACAAGAATCAAGAGATTCTGGAGGTTGATGGTCTGTCAGCACCATATGTTTGTCGATCTGTATGGTGGGGCAGACTGCCTGTCGGGCCAGGGCCCGGACGTCGTGGGGCTACGGTGCGAGTGAGATGTTGGGCTGTTGGTGCGCTGAGACGAGCTCCTTCGGGAGCCATGAGCCATGGATCCGAAGGACGCAGCTCGTCGTCGGTGGGATCGTGACTCCGAGGCGGCGGGTGATGGAGGAGGCGGTGCACGTCTCGGGTTGGTCGGTGCGATGAGAAGGTCCCGTCTGGCACTCGGCCTCTGGCTGGCCCTGCTGCTCGGAGCCGCCTGTGCGGAAAGGGTGTCGGCAATGAGCCTCGCAGATCACTTCGACTGGTTCGACGATCGCTCGTCGCTGGTGCGAAACGACACGATCGGCGACGTGACCTACTTCGACTCACCCGATGGGTGGTCTCTCGAACTCCCCTCCGAGAGCGATCGCACCGTCGACCGGGTGGATTGCGGCTCGGTCTCGGCCCAGCCGCGTGTCGTCGAGCTCACCGGTGTCCTGTCCCAGACGCGAGTGCTGCTCTCCGACGAATCGGCAGCGTTCACCCTCGTCGGCTTCTTCGATCCGACGGTCGATGACGACCCCCGGATCCCGGCCTACCGGGACTGGATGGACGAGGTGCTGGAGGCGGTCGGGAGCAGCTGTCGCTCTGCAGACCTGCTTCGAAGGTTGAGCGATGGCGTGGTGTCGTCAACCCGGAGTGCACTGGTGGACGGTCCGATCACCGTTGTCCCTGGCTTTGGTGACGAGCCCCTGCAGGTCGCGGTCGGCGATGACGGCCTCGTGCTCGTGAGCTTCGGCGACTGGCTCAGGGCGGCCACGGCTGGCGAAGTCGGTCTTCATGAGCTGACGGTGGACGACCACCCGGGCGGCGGGTTCACCCTCGTCGAGGATGCCGAACGTGGACGTGTCCTGGTGACGACGTCATTGGGGCTGCATTGCGTCGAGACGGGCGTCGACGGGTTGATGCTGCGCACCGCTGAAGACGGTGGTGATGTCGCATTGGTGCTCGAGGTGGGCGAGGACCCTACGAACGATCGAGCCCGCCCCTCGTGGCTGCCGGACGAGTTCGGTGATGAACAGATCCTCGGGGGCTTCCGTTCGGCATCCGGTGCGTTCGTCGGCGTCGTGCTCGGTTCGGGCGACGTCGTGGTGACGTCGGCTCCGTAGGGAATCATCGCGGCTGGACGGAGCTCCGCCGCTTGGTCAAGGAGGGTTCATGAGCGCTGGATTGCTACTGGTCGAAGAGCTCCGTTCGTCGTCTGCGACAAGGGAGACGCAGGCCTGGCTGGAGGAGGTGCTTTCAGCGAAGGCTGGTGAGTCCGTGGATCTGGGGTCACTGTTTCGGCAGCTGGAGTCTGAGTTGTGGGACGACGGGTCGGGGCTCCCGGTCGGCACGTGGCAGGCCAGCGTGCCAGGCGGCACGGTCGAGGCAGGGTTCGCCCGCGGTCGTGGTGCGGTGGAGGATGTGTTGTACGTCCGGGCGCGGTCCTCGATCGTCAAACGGACATCGGACCACGACCTGCTTCGCGAGGCGGTTCGGACGTTTGCGCCGCAGCGACCGTTGGTCTTCGCAGCGAGCGGGCCGGTTGGTGCCGGAGCGTTCGACTGGGAGGGCCGAGGCCTGTTCCCTCGGAACAGGGACACGGCGATCACCGATCGTTGGCGAGCCGATGACTTCCTGCACTACCTGCCTTGTGCAGGTGACTCGATGTGGATCGGGGAAGCGCACCGCACGTTCGCCGCGTTCGGGACCGACGGTGTCGGCGTGATCGAACTCGAGTCACCGAGTGAGTGGGACGTCGCTCCGTTCCGGGCTGGTTGGATTCCCGTTGGAGCGGATGGTGCAGCGGCGCATGGGGTGTCGACCTCGGAGAAGTTCGGATGGCTCGTCCACTCCGTGCTCGTCCGGCGGACGAAGCCGCCGTGGATGAACGGAGTGCCCGTTCCGGGCCTGGAGATCGACGATGGTGCGTACGGTGCTGCGGCGATCGAAGGCTGGGTCGAGGTGGCAGGGGATGTCGGCTCGATCGAGCTCTTCACAAAGATCAACGGCCCGTCTCGCGTCGACTTCGCACTCGCAGGTACCGCAGACGCTCGGGAGGTCCTTCTCTGTGCGCCTGCGATCACGCTGACAGAGCGAAGCCGTTCGACGTTCCAGCCGCTGGCCTCGCACGTGTCGATGCGGTCGGGCGACAGCTGAGAGATCACGGACTCTGCTGGCGAGCTTGCCGCATTCGGCTGCGCCGCGTTCTTGAGGCTGACTGCCTCGGTATCCGCGAGGATGGGTGTCATGGGCGATGTGGTCCGGGTGATGCTCGAGCACGGGAAGAAGAAGCGGGTGGTGGCGTGCGCCTTCGACTGGCCCGGGTGGGATCGGAGCGTGCGCACCGGCGGTGACCCGGTCGCCGCCCTCGACGAGTACCGGCCACGGTTCGCGCTCGTCGCCGCACGCGCGGGATACGGCGCCGAGTTCGACGCGCTCGGTGATCTCGAGGTCGTCGAAGAGATCGAGGGCATCGGCATGACCGACCACTACGGCGTGTCGGGCAAGCCCGCCGCCGCCGAGTTCGAACCGATGAGCGAGGCCGCCCTCGAACGCAAGGTGGCGTTGCTGCAGGCCGCCTGGGCCACCTTCGACGACACGGCCGCCCGCGTCTCCGGCGAACTCCGGAAGGGTCCTCGGGGCGGCGGCCGGGAGAAGCAGAAGATCATCGATCACACCAACGGTTCGGAGATCCACGAGTTCGCGCCGAAGGTCGGCATCAAGGTGCCGCCGGAGACCCGGGACGACCCCGTAGCACTCGCCGCCTACCGGGCGGCCGTGGTCGACGCCATCCGCGACCACCACGCACGTGGGGCCGCGGCCCGCTCGTGGCAGCTCCAGTTCCTGATCCGGCGGTGTGCGTGGCACATGCTCGACCACGCCTGGGAGCTCGAAGACCGCGACCTCACCGAGGCCTGACCGCTCAGTCGGGCGGCTCCTCGCCGACGTGGTGGTCCGTGGGCTGCGGCGTCACCGTCATCACCCGCACGGCCTCGGGCGTGGAGAACCGATGCCACGTGCCCTGCGGCACGACGATCAGCTCACCCGCACCCATCGTGTGGGCCACCTCGGCCCCGTCGATCCACAACGACATCGTCGTCTCACCCTCCACCACCATCACCAGCTCGTCGCCCACGCCGTGGCGCTCCCACGCACTCTCACCGGCGTAGTTGGCGAGGAACACCCCACCATCGCGGTACGGCGTCACCACGGCGAAGCAGTCGCTGCGGGTCGAGCTGGGGGTGCGCTCGGCGAAGAAGACCGTGGAGGCCCAGGCATCGTCGACCGAGACGGGGGTGGGCACGTG
>JAHDBV010000162.1 GCA_020630195.1 Acidimicrobiales bacterium | reverse complement strand
CCTCCTCGATGCGACCGAGGCGCTCTAGCCAACTGAGCTACACCCCCGAAGGGATCGCCGAGGATAGCAACCCGGCGACGGCGTGAAACCGTGTCAGCGCTCGCCGACGGCGCGGAGCGGGATGGTGGCCGCAGGGCGGGCGTGCCCGATCGGTGCGACCTTGCGACGAGCTTCCATCTCGACCGAGCCGGCCCGGGCGGCGAGCAGCACGTAGCCGACGAGCAGCGCATCGAACAGCAGGTGCTCGGCGATGAAGATCCCACGGAAGATGATGGCGAGTGGCAGCGTGATCAACGCGGCCATGGCGAGCGCCATCATGATGACGAGGCGCCGCTTCTTGGCGGCGCGCGACGCCATCACCGGGGCCACCGGCCCACGGAAGGCGGCGGCGCCACCCGTGGCGAACGGCATCTGGGTGGACTGGCGACGCTGCAGCATCTGCTGAGCGTACGGAATGATCACGAACCACGACCAGACGGCCGCGAGCACGACGATGGCGATGACACGCAACATGATTCGTCTTGCCCCTCTCCCTCAGATCCGGACGTGGACGGCCGTCCGGCGCTCCGGCGAACCTACTGTGACCCCGGTCGCCCCGACAACCGGAACGGGCGCGCGGGACCGTTGAGCAGTCTCACCCATCCGAGGGATGGAAGCCGCCCACGATGCGGCGTCGCCCGACCACGGCGAGCGTCCGATTCGCGCAGAGCGCCGACGAAACGTCCGACTCGACCGGGACCACCCACCCACCGATGCGTCGGTCACTCGGCCTCCGCCGCACGTCGATACGGCCCCGATCGACCACCGGTCTTCTCCCACAGGGTGACGTCACCGATCACCATCGACTTGTCCGCCGACTTGCACATGTCGTAGATCGTGAGCGCCGCCACCGACACCGCCGTGAGCGCCTCCATCTCGACCCCGGTGCGGTCGATCGTGTCGACCGACGCCTCGATCTCGATGAACGTGTCCTGGATGTCGAAGTTGACCTGGACCGCCCCGATCACGACGTGATGGCACAGCGGGATCAGGTCGGGGGTCTTCTTCGCCGCCTGGATTCCGGCGACGCGGGCGACCGACAGCACGTCGCCCTTCTTCATGGCGCCGCGGGCCACGAGCTCGGTCGTCTCGGGCTCCATGTGCACCCGGCCCCGGGCGACGGCCCGTCGATGCGTCGGATCCTTCGGGGTCACGTCGACCATGCGGGCCCGGCCCATCGGATCGAGGTGTGTCAGTTCGCGATCAACCACGCCGCGACCCTACAACTCGGCGTCGGCCGGAAACGTCCGGGCCGGGTCGACCCGACCCTCCTACGGTGACGGCCACGACCACGATCGACGTCGAGGCGGTGCGCGCCGCCACCGGGGCCACCGCGACCATGGCCCATTTCAACAACGCCGGCGCCTCACTCCCCTCCGACGCCACCCGGGATCTCGTGATCGCCTACCTCCGACGAGAGGCCGAGATCGGTCGGAGTTCATCACCGGTGCCGCCGGCCTGGCCTGGGCCCGGGATCGGGGTGCGGAGAGTTCGTGCGTGGCCCCCGGGGCGCCGGCGTGCTCTACGTGCGCTCTTCGATGCTGGAGACGTGTGAGGCGCCGATGTTCGTCGACGGCTACTCCGTCGACTGGTCGGAGGAGCTGACCATCCGGCCGCAGCCGGGCGCGAAGCGGTTCGAGTTCGGCGAACGCTCGTATGCGTCCGTCGTCGGGCTCGGCAACGCACTGGCGGAGGCGAACGCGCTGGGGCTCGATGCGATCCAGGACCGGGTGACGACGCTGGCCGCCACGATGCGGACCGAACTCGGCGCGATCGACGGGGTCGAGGTCCACGACCGCGGCACCGAACAGTCCGGCATCGTGACCTTCTCCGTGGCCGGTCACGACCCGGCGGCCGTGGCGGCTCACCTCCGCACCGTCGACGTGACCGTGTCGGTGTGTCCGGATCGACAGGCCGTCTGGGATCTGCGGGCGCGTGGCCTCGGCGCCGTGGTCCGGGCGTCCGTGCACTACTACAACGACGACACCGATCTCGACCGGTTGTTCGACGGGGTCCGAACGCTGCGGTGAGACCGGATCGACCGGGCCCCGGCTGGCTCAGCCGCCGAGCTGCGACATCGACTTCGACGGTCGGATGAACACCGCGTTGCCGATCTGGTGGCCGGCCCACTTCTCGTCGACCTCACCGGCGACCGCCCGCACGATGTCGGCGTCGGAGCCACCGTCACGCACGATCTCGCGCAGGTCGAGGTGGCGGATGGCGAACAGACAGTTGCGGAACTGACCATCCGCGGTGAGCCGCATGCGGTCACAGTCGCCGCAGAAGGGCTGAGTGACCGAGGCGATCACGCCGAACTCACCGCCGGGGCCCGCCACGGCATCGTCGCCGTCGTAGACGAAGCGCTCGGCGGGCTGATGACCACGCTCCACCGCGCCGAAGGAGAACTCGGAGCGGGCGGTGCGGAGGATCTCGTCGTAGGTCACGACGGTCTGGTCGTCCCAGGCCCCCTGCGCGTCGAGGGGCATCCACTCGATGAATCGGACCGTGACACCACGATCCCGACCGAAGCGGAGGAAGTCGAGCACCTCGTCGTCGTTGATGCCCCGCATGAGCACGGCGTTCACCTTCACCGGATCGAACCCGGCGGCGACGGCGGCGTCGATGCCCTCGAGCACCTGGGTCAGCTCGTTGCGCTTGGTGAGGTCGACGAAGCGTTGCGGATCGAGGGTGTCGAGACTGACGTTGATGCGGTCGAGCCCGGCGTCACGCAACGACTGGGCGACGAGCGGCAGCGTCGCACCGTTGGTCGTCATGGAGAGTTCGACGTCGAGGGCGGCGAGCTTCTCGACGAGCAGCGGCAGGCGGGCCCGGACGGTCGGCTCCCCGCCGGTGAGGCGGATGCTGCGCACACCGGCCTCCTCGACCAGGACGCGGCTGATGCGCTCGATCTCCTCGAAGCTGAGCAGGTCGGCACGGTCGAGCCACTGCATGCCCTCCTCGGGCATGCAGTAGGTGCAGCGGAAGTTGCAGCGGTCGGTCACCGAGATGCGCAGATCGGTGTGGACCCGACCGAACCGGTCTACCAGTTCGGTGGCGTCGTTCCCCGCGGACGTCATCTCCGAAGCGTAGCGACGCCCCTCGCCCGGCTCCAGAGCACTTCCGTCCCGAGGCGTGCGCGGTCGGCACACGGGTTGACAATCCCATACAAAACGGATATTCGTTTTGCATGCCGAAGCTCACCGACGCCACCCGAGCGGCCCGCCGGGCCACGATCCTGCGAGCCGCTCGCCGGTGTTTCGCCGAGAAGGGCTTCTCCGCGACGACCATCGCGGACCTCTGCACGGCCTCGGGTCTCAGCGCCGGCGGCATCTACGTGCACTTCGAGAACAAGCACGCCATCGCCGAAGCGATCGGGCGCGACGCCACCACGACCGACACCGACGAGATCGACCCCCACGGGCTCCTCGAGCATCTCGTCGGCGCCGACGGGGCCATGGACGCACGACTCGATCTCCAGCTCTGGGCGGAGTCGCTCCACGACCCGGCGCTGTCGACGATGGTCACCGAGAGCATGGACGGATTCCGGTCAGGACTGGCTGATTCGACCGGTCCGGACCACGCCGGTGTGCTCGAGGCGTTGGCCCTCGGCGTCGAGGTGCAGCGAGCCCTCGGACGCCCGATCGACGTGGACGGCCTCCGTCGGCTCATCGACGACCTCAGCCCGGCGGGCGGTCCGCCGTGATCTCGCTCTTCCTGGCGATCACCTTCGGCGTGTCCTGGATCGCCGGCGTGCTCGCCTTCCGGATCGGCGGAGACCGGACGTTCGAAGCACCCCGAGCACTCCCACTGCTCCTGCTCATGATCTGGTCTCCCGATCTCGCCGCCTGGATCGTCACGGCACGGGCGGGCGACTCGATCGAAACCCTGCTGGCACCCCTCTGGCGAAGCGCGTCCGCCGTGGTGTGGCTGGGCGCACTCACGCCCCTCGCCATCGCCGCCGCGGTCGCACGACGGCATCCCACTCGACTCGCGCCCGGCCGGCCGGGGGAGCTGTTGGCCTTCACCGCGTTCAACCTCGCCATGGGCCCCACCGGAGAAGAGCTCGGCTGGCGGGGCGTCCTGCTCCCCGAGCTGGCCGAGTACGGCCTCGTCGCCGCCGGAGTCGTCGTGGGTGTGATCTGGGCGATCTGGCATGCACCGCTGTGGTTGATGCCGTCACCACACCGGGCGATCCCCTTCCCGCTCTTCTTTGCGACGGTCGTGTGCTTCTCGATGACCATGACCGCGCTCTGGGTCGCCGGGAACGGTGCGCTCGGGCCGATCGTGGTGTTCCACCTGTGCGCCAACGTCGGCATCGGCTGGCTGGAGCTCGTCGACGGCCCGGACGCGGCCACGGCGTACCGCTGGGCCCTCCCGTTCCACGTCATGCTCGCGCTGGCGGCGACGGCGTGGTTGCTGTCCTCGCCGACGATGCCCGCCGGCTGAGGCGTCGGCGCTCAGGACAGCAGCAGGACCCGGACCCGGGCGCCGGTGTCGACACCGTCGCCGTCGGGCAACACGGCGAGGCCGTTGGCATTGGCCATGGCGGTGAGCTGATGGCTGCCCTGGCCGCCGGCGGAAGCGACACGCCACGCGCCGTCGGCGTCGGGCCAGACCCGTACCCGCTGGAAGTGCACCTTGCCGTCGGCGCTGCGGCGCAGCGGCTCGTCGGCGAGGGCGACGACGTGACGCCGCTCGGTCTCGGGATGCCCCATCATCCTGCGGATCGACGGGCGGGCGAACAGCTCGAAGCTGACGAGGGACGAGACCGGATTCCCGGGCAGGCCGAACACGGGCGTACCGAGCATCAGGCCGAACGCCAGCGGCTTGGCCGGCTTGATGGCGACCTGCATCCAGTTCATCTCACCGAGCCGGCTGAGCACCGCCTTCACGAAGTCGAAGTCGCCCATGGAGACCCCGCCGGAGGTGATGATCGCGTCGCAACGCTCCGCGGCGGCTCGCAGTGAGGTCTCGATGACGCGCTCGTCGTCCCGCTTGAGACCGAGGTCGATCGCCTCGGCGCCCATCTCCTCGAGCAGCGCCAGCAGCGACGGCCGATTGGAGTCGCGGATCTGTCCGGGCTTCAGCGCCCGCGGACCGACGACGAGCTCGTCGCCGGTGGAGATCACACCGATCCGGGGCCGACGGTGCACCTGCACCGACTCGCGCCCGAGTGACGCGAGCACCCCGAGGGTCGCCGGGGTGAGGGGCGTGCCCGGGCCGAAGATCGGTGTGCCCTCGACCACGTCATCGCCGGCGGGACGGATGTGGTTGCCCTCGGGCACCTCGGCCTTGACGTGCACCGTCTCGGCGCCGTCGACCTCCGCGGTCTCGGTCAGCTCCACCATGACCACCGCATCGGCACCGTCGGGGATGGGGGCCCCGGTCATGATGCGCATGGCCTCACCGGCACCCAGGCGGCGGGGTGCGACCGCACCGGCGGCGACCGTGGCCACCACGGGCAGGGCGACCGGGGTCGACTCGCTCGCCCCGTCGAGGTCGGCCGATCGGATGGCGAACCCGTCCATCGCCGTGTTGGCGAACGGCGGGATCGCCTCGGCCGCGGCGACCGTCTCGGCGAGCACGAGGCCACGGGCCTCCGCGAGGGGCACCTCCACGATCGGCAGGGCTTCGATGTCGCCGAACACACGACGACGGGCTTCCTCGAGGGGGATCACCACCTCAACCTATCGAGCCGGGCGGCCCGGCTCGGGAACCGCCGACGGCCGCACCCGGAGGTGCGGCCGTCGTTCACGTTCAGGTGCGCCGCAGCGCTCGTCCCGGTCGGGACGCTCAGGGCAGGAGCTGCTCGCGCTTCGCGATGTCGGCGAGGATCTCGCGGAACGCGGGTCCCACGTCCTCACGCTCGAGTGCCATCTCGACCACGCAGCGCAGGTAGTCGATCTTCTTGCCGGTGTCGAAGCGACCTTCGGAGAAGGTCCAACCGAGCATCTTCTCCTTCGCCATGAGCGAGACCATGGCGTCGGTGATCTGGATCTCGCCGCCGACACCCGGCTCGGTGTCGCGGATCTCGGAGAAGATCCCCGGGGTGAACAGGTAGCGGCCCATGATGGCGAGGTTCGACGGGGCGTCGGCCGGGTCGGGCTTCTCGACGAGGTCACGGACCTCGACGGTGCGGCCCTCGAGCTCGACGGCATCGGCGCAGCCGTAGGACGAGATGTCCTCCTTGGCGACCTCCATGAGGCCGACGACGGAGCAGCCACCGTTGGCGTGGTAGGTGTCGATCATGCCCTTCAGGACACCGGCGGAGCGATGCATGATGTCGTCACCGAGCAGCACGCAGAACGGCTCGTTG
>JAHDBV010000161.1 GCA_020630195.1 Acidimicrobiales bacterium | reverse complement strand
GTTGGTCTCGGTGGTCGTGCCGGCGTTGGTGCACACGGTGGCGCCGTCGATCTCCGACACGGCCGACGAACCGGAGAACCCGTCGCCGGCGCGGCCCATCAGCTGCTGGCCGTCGTAGTAGGTGGTCGGACCGAAGTCCATGCCCACGTCGGTGTCACGGCTCTGGGTCCAGGTCGAGTTACGCATGAGCACGTCGACGTCGCCGGTCTGGATGGCGGTGAAGCGCTCGGCGGCGGTCAGGGCCACGAACGTCACGGCCTCGGAGTCGCCGAGCACGGCGGCGGCCACGGCGCGGCAGTAGTCGGCGTCGAGACCGGTCACCGAACCATCGGGCTGGGTGAACGAGAAGGCGACGGCTGCGCCGGACACACCACAGTTCAGGGTGCCACGGGCCTGGACGGCGGCGAGCGTGCCGCCACCCTGGGTCAGCTCGACCTCGTCGTCACCCGAGTCGCCGCTGTCGGACGAGTCGCTGCTGGTGTCGTCACTGCTGCCGTCGGCCGAGTCGTCGCTGTCCGAGCCGCAGGCCGCAGCCACGAGCACGAGAGCGAAGAGCATCGCCAGAAGGCGCAGAAGCTTTGAGTTCTGCATCGTTACAGGTTCCTCCGCGACGGGACCTGCGCGACCCAGGTCGGGTCGTCCTCCACAGCTCCCAGTCGGGGCGGAACCATAGCGACCCGCGGGTCAGGTGTCCTCCGTCACGGCAGCGTTCACCTCTTCGCAACAGAGAAGACGCTGTTGTCCACCTGCGATATCGCGATCACCGATGCTTGCAGGGTCGAAGCACGCTCCCGGCGATGGCGGCCGGGAGCCGCCGGAATCAGCGTTCGACCAGCGAGACGTCCAGATGCAGGGCGGTTCCCTCGAGCGACCCGATGGCGACGGCGATGGCGCCGTTGAGGAAGCCGAGATCGGGATCGGCCGTGTCGAAGATCATCAATTCGAGGGGGCCCGTTCCGTCACCGCGGCCCATCGCCCGGTAGGACACGACCTGCTTGCCCTCACCGATCCGGCCCCGGATGTCGAGGGTCTGGACCCCTTCGGCCCCGACGTTGACGTAGTCGACGCCGCTCACCGGGCGTTCACCCTCCCAATGGGAGGAGGTGGCGGTGCCGGTGAAGGGCACATCGAGGCGCATGCCGGTGGAGACGCCACCGATGGGGACGAACTGCAGCTCCACGTCGATGGAGCAGAACGGGGTGAGGGATGCCATGTCAGGTTCTCCTGGTTGGTGGCGGGCCGCTGGAGCTGTTGCTACCAGACGGCGGTGGGGTCGAGCGAGATGACGGCCGTGAGGTCGCCGTGGACGGTGGTGAAGTCGTCGGTGCGGGACCGACGGGCGGCCGGGCCCGGCGCCGTGGGCCGTGGCGGCAGATCGACGCCGTGGGCGACCGCCCACGTCCCGAGTCCGGCCCACCAGTCGTCGAGGAGCGCCTCGGCGGAGCGGGCGACGACGCCGTCGGCCACGAGGGTGGCCTCGTCGGTGACCGGGGTGAACAGACTCGCGGCGGACGCCACGTGGTCGTTGACGGCCGAGGCGATGATCGCCGCGGCCTGCGTGCCCGGGGTCGTGAGTCGTTCCATGAGCTGTTCGGCGTGGCGACGGTGGAACGCCTCCTCCCGGTCGGCGGCGAGGGCGAGTGCGGCCAACTCGGGCACGGTCGAGGTCGTGAGGGCGTCCCAGCGCAACTGTTCGGCCCGCTCGTAGAGCCAGTGCCGAACGAACGCATCGGCCCACCCGGGCATGAGCCGCTCGACATACGCGCAGCTGCGGTACTCCTCGGGTGCCCGCAGCAGGGCGAACCGGTCGACGTCGTCGGTGAGCAGTTCGTACAGCCCGATGGCGTGGCCCAGCTCGTCCTGGGCGATCGAGCAGAACGCGAGGTCCTCCTCGAGGAACGGGCACACACCGATCCAGGTGCTGTGGTGGGCCCCGATCAGATGCTCGTCGTCGGCGAGGGCCAGCACGTGCTCGGCGGCCGCGGGTCCGAGGTCGATGCGGGTCACGGGTTCGTCTCCTCGGCGTCGCGCACCCGCCGGCGTCGTTCGGCGATGGCCGAGCCGTCGTTGTGGCGATGGGGGCGGTCCTCGTTCGCCCGCACGAAGTCGGGGTCGGCCACGAGGACGTGGGACCGGTCGACGACCCACAGGTCGTCCCCCTCGCCCCGTCGGACGTAGGCCTCGCGGGCGAGGGTCACCGCCATCTCGGGGTCGGAGGCGTCGAGGGCGCCGGCGTGGCGGAACTCGTCCTTGCCGGCCTTCTTGAGGAAGACCTCGTAGGTCCTGGTCATCCGCCGAGCACCTCCACGACGTTGCGGCAGGCGTCGCACCAGGCGACGGAACGACAGCGCGTCGGCCCCGACGCCGAGACGTCGCGCACCTCGGTCCCGGAGCCGCACACCGGGCAGGAGAGGGTCCCGTCGTCGCCCCGGATCACCACACCGAAGTCGTCGGCGAGTCGGCGACGGGTGTCGGCGCGGACCCGGTCGGTCGTCCAGGCCTCGTCGAGCCAGCGCACGTGCACCGTGTCGGCGACGGGTGCGAGTGCGGCACGGACGTCGGCCTCGATGAACCCGAGGGCCGTGCAGGCCCGGAACGTGGGCACGAGGTCGACCTGCACCCCGTCGCCGTCGGTGGTGACACGGTCGACCATGCCGAGCCCGACGATGGAGATGCCGGGGAACTCGGGATCGTCGACGAGTTCGAGGCGATCGGCGAGTGTCGGTACGGCCACCGAGCCGGACAACACGACGGGGGTCATGCCGCCGCCTCGAGCGCCTCGCGGACCCAGGCGGTGTCGGCGTGGGAGCCGGCGGCGGTGGCGATGCGTCGTCGGGAGTCGGGGCCACCGTTGCGCATCGTGGCCCGCAGCTCCGACCAGTCGATGTCACTGATCAGCCAGCCGGCGTCGGGATCGTGGCGTAGACCCTCGTCGGGGATCGTGAACCCGTAACCCTGCAACAGCGGCACGTACTTCTGCACGTAGGCGTGGCGGAGCGTCTCGTTGCGCTGCGACTTGATGTGCCAGCGCATCAGTGGATCGTCGTCGGAGGAGTCGGGCCCGAAGAGCTGGACCGCCGGCATCCACCACCGGTCGAGCGCCTCCTGGAACATCCGGTGCTGGATCTCCGATCCCTCGGCGAGACGCATCAGCATCTCCTCGCCGTGGCGCATGTGGAACCCCTCCTCGGCGACGATGCGCTTGAGCACCCGCTTGTAGGGCCCGTAGGAGCAGTTCTGGAACACGGCGCGCTGGGATGCGAAGGCCGCCGCGTCGACCAGGTAGGCGATCGCGATCTGATCGGCCCAGGTCACGGCCTGGTAGTGGAAGACGTTGTGGAAGCGGGTGCGTCCGGCGAACAGGTCGTCGAGCATCTCCGGCCGCGACTTCTTCCCCATGTCGGCGGCGACCATGTAGAGGAGATGGGCGTGGCCGATCTCGTCCTGGGTCTTCGCGAGGAAGATCTGCTTCAGCCGGAGGCCCGGCGCCTTCGGGATCCAGTCCCGTTCGGTGAGGCCGCCCATGAGTTCGGAGTTGGCGTGCAGCTCGATGAACCGGAAGACCTCGAGCCGGTAGGCCTCGGGCATGTCGTCGTGGGCTTCGACGATGCCGCCGGCGTCGAGGAAGGCCTCGAAGGCGTCCATGTCGTCCCAGGTCCGCCCGACCGGAGGTCCGGCGGTGCGTTCGGCGAGGGTGGTCGGCATCACAACTCCCGGAGGTCTCGGGTGCGGGCGAGCTTGCCGCCCTCGGATCGGGGGACGGCGCCGGCGGCTTCGACCGTCACGCTGACGCCGAGGCCGAGGGTGGATCGCAGCGCCTCCACGACGGCGGGGCCGAGTGCAGCCGGGTCGCCGGTGTGGTCGTCGGTCGGCTCGACACGGACCTCGAGGGTGTCGAGGGTGCCGTCGCGCCGGACCACGAGCTGGAAGTGGGGGCTCACGCCGTCGACGGTGAGCAGGGCGTGCTCGACCTGGGAGGGGTAGACGTTGACGCCGCGGATCACGAGCATGTCGTCGGCCCGGCCGACGACGAACGACATGCGGGCATGCGTCCGGCCGCACGGCGACGGTTCGCGGGTGAGCGAGCACAGGTCGCCCGTCCAGTACCGGAGCACGGGCAAGGCCTGCTTCGTGAGTGAGGTGAGCACGAGCACACCGACCTCGCCGTCGGGGAGGCGCTCGCCCGTCTCGGGATCGACGATCTCGGGGAGGAAGTGGTCCTCCATGATCACGAGGCCGTCCCGATCGGCGGTCTCGCACGACACGCCGGGGCCGATGACCTCGGAGAGTCCGTAGATGTTGACCGCGGCCACGCCGAGGCCGGCTTCGATGGCGTGACGCATCCGCAACGACCAGGGCTCGGCGCCGAGCACGGCGACCTTCATCGGGGAGTCCGGGCCACCCTCACCGAGCAGTTCGGCGAGCGTGAGTGCGTAGGACGGTGTGCAGCAGATCGCCTCGGGGGCGAAGTCCTCGATGAGCATCATCTGGCGCTCGGTGTTGCCACCGGAGACGGGCACCACACCGATCCCGGCCGCCTCGGCGCCCCCGTGGAGGCCGAGCCCGCCGGTGAAGAGGCCGTAGCCGTAGGCGTTGTGGAGCAGCCAGCCGGGTTCGATGCCGGCACCCCGGAGGCATCGGGCCACGCACTCGGCGAAGACGTCGAGATCATCGGCGGTGTAGCCGACGACCGTCGGCTTGCCGGTGGTGCCCGACGAGGCGTGGATCCGGGCCAGCTCGTGCTTCGGGACGGTGAACAAGCCGAACGGGTAGTGCTCCCGGAGGTCGGCTTTGCGCAGGAACGGGAAGGCGGCGAGGTCGTCGAGTGAGGTCGGATCGGGCACGTCGGCGATCCGCTCGGCCATCGGGGGGCAGTGCGCTCGGAGTCGGGCGATCGACGAGCGCAGCCGTTCGAGCTGGAGCGCCTCGAGCTCCGGCCGTGGCATGCGTTCGACGTCGGGCCGATGGAATCCCGGTGTGACGTCGGTCATGGGTGCGACCGTAGAAGCACTGAGGCGAGATCGTCAAACCCTTGACGATCTCTGTTCGTGATGTGGAACCGGACTCAGCCGTGGTCGTGGCCGGCCACCGGCTTCGCCGCCGCATCCGGGAGCGAAGCCGTCAGCAATCGGACGAGCCGGGCGGTCGTCTCGGTCCGATCCGCGGCCGTGAACTCCCCGAGCCAGGCCACCTCGACCTCGTTCTGGCGGCGATACGCCTCTTCGACCCGTTGGCGACCCGAATCGGTGAGGCGGACCACGATCTGTCGCCGATCGTCGGCGGCCCGATGCCGCTCGCAGAGCCCGTCGCGCTCGAGTGTCGTGAGCGTGGACGACACCGCCGCCCGGGTCACGCCCGACAGTGTCGCGATGCGTCGCTGCTCCAGCTCGTCGTGCACCCAGACCACGAACATCACACGGAAGCCGGCGATGGAGTGCCCGAGCGGACGATGGACCTCGGCTTCGAGGTGGTGGATCAAGCGGGTCGAGGCCCGGAACAGTGAGAACGACACGTCGAACGCCGACGGATCGATGTCGTCGCCGAGCTCGCTCACCGCGGCCCGGGCGCGAGCGTGGAAGGGGAGGTCGGCCTCGCTCATCGGGCCAGACCTCCGGGGACCAGGCGGGTCCGGCCACGGGTGATGGCGACCACCGTGCCGGTGTCGTCGGTGAGGACGGCATCGTGGATCGCGCTGCGACCGGCCGTCGTCGTGGTGGTGGCCACGGCCGTGATGGTCCGCCCGGGGTGGCCGGGAGCGAGGAAGTCGATCTCGATGCCCGTGGCGAAGGCGGCGACCCCCGAGGCGTTGGATGCGAACGCCATCGCCGTGTCGGCGAGGGTCAGCAGGAAGCCGCCGTGGCACACCCCGAGTCCGTTGAGGTGGTCGTCGCCGATCGTCATGGTCGCCGTGCAGTGGCCGGGTTCGACCGTCACGAGTTCGATGCCGAGATGGCGGGAGGCCCGGTCGCCGGCCCACATCCGGTCGGTGTGGCTGGTGTCGTGGGTGGCCTCGGCGCTGTCGCTCGGTTTCTGCACGTGTCCTCCCGGGCCCACCCGTCGGCGCGGGCGATCGGGCGATGTTCGCATCTCCCGTCCCATCCGGCGAGTCGGACCGGGCTCCGGGCCCGGCCAGGCGTTATGGTCGCGGCCGTCCCCCGAAGACTCCGACCCAACGAGGACTCCACACCATGTTGCACCGTCTGCTCACCGCACTCGATCGCGTCGCCCCGGCTCCCGCCGTGTCGGCCCACTGCGACGGCCCCTGCGGCGTCTACGACCCCGCCTCGGCCCGCATCGCCGCCGAGTCGGTCGTGGCCATGACCAAGAAGATCCTCGACATCGACATGTCGGGCGGGGTCGAGGCCCACAACACGTTCAGCCGCTTCGTCGCCATCAAGGAGGAGCAGGCCGAGCTGACCAAGCACGAGCTGTCGATCC
>JAHDBV010000160.1 GCA_020630195.1 Acidimicrobiales bacterium | reverse complement strand
CGGCCCACCCCACAGGCAAGCCAGATCAGTTGTCACCACCACCCGCGGCAGACCCTTCCGATTCTCGGCGACGCCGAGATGCTCGTCGCTCTAGATGCCGAGGCGGAACGCGGACGAGTACTCGCATACGGCGGACTCGAGGACGCGGAAGTGGCCGAATGGGCTCGTCGCATCCTCGAGGGAGGCGAAGAGGCTTTCGATGCGCGGCACCGCCGATACCAAGCGGCGCGACCGCACTAGAGGGACCAGCCGGCCACGCCGACCAGCTGCCCGCCATTTGCAAATCCATTTGCAAACGACACCCCTGGGAGTGATTCACCCCACTGCTACCAGGGATTTCTGTGGTGTCGGAGGGGCGAATACAACCCTTAACCCTCGCCATCGGAGCGAGTGGGTGCCGCTCTCCGCCGCATGACTTCGGTGGGCCTGTGCTGCCGGTGCCCGTTCAGATCGGCGGCAGCTCAGGTCACTCGGGTTCCCAGCCCGCTATCGGCGTCGTCGTCAGTGGTCGCAACAGGGCCCTCGGTACTCGTTTGCCCAAGCTCTTCGAACAGCGTGAAGTGGATCGGCCCCGGGCCGTTGAGCCGGGCGTTGCGTGATCCCCAGGGCGTTTCGACGGCGTCGGCGACCTCCTCTGCGCCCCCTGCGACGGCGTTCGCCGCGGCGTCGTCGACGTCGGTCACCTCGAACGCGACCCGGATCGGTGGGCTGACGGCGTGTCCGACCTCGAGGTTGTCGATGAGGCGACGTTGCGCTGGGGTGATGAGTTCGAGGGTTGCGCGGCCTGCTTGGAGTGCGATGACTCGGGCGTCGTCTCCGCTGTCGACGAAGAATTCTTCGGCAAGACCGAGTTGGTCTCGGTAGAAGGCGACTGCGGTGTCGAAGTCGTCGACCTCGATGACCAGTCGGAGCTGGACCACTGAGGGGGTCGTGGGTTCTTGGTGGGTGCTGCTCATGATGGCTCGGTTCGTTGGTCCTCAAGGGTGAAGGGAGGCTGCGGTCTCAGATTGGGGAGGCGTCGGCTTGGCGCTCGTACCAGCGTCGGACGTCGATGCCTTTCCACAGCAGCCAGACGGTGAGAGCGAGTTCGCCGGGAGCGGCGAGGGCCACCACGAAGCCTTCGAAGAATGCGTCGTGCTCGGGGGCGACGATGTGGGCGTAGCTCTGCGCCAGGTAGCCGACCGAAGCGATCATGATGAGTGCACCGATCGCTCGGGGCCAGAAGCCCGATCGATAGATGAGGTAGCCGAGCAGTGCGAGGTGGAATCCGAACAAGAGGCCCCAGATCATGACACCGAACTGGTTGGCGTCGATGAAGAGACTGGCGAGTGCGTCGAGCTGGTCGGGTTCGAATGCGGCCAGGTAGCCGGTCCCTCCGGCAATCAGCAGCACGATGCCGCTGGTGGAGAGGTTGACGGCTTGGACGATCGCTTCGGCCACCCGTGCGAACGCAGCCGACAACGACAGCGGTCGGCTTACGGGCCGCAGCAGCGCGTAGAGCAGGCCGGCCAGGACGAGTTCGATGGCGATGATGGCGGTCTCGGCCACCATGCCTGCTCGGAATTGCCCTTCGGAGTCGACGATGTTGGCAGCGGTGGCCGTTGCGTCGTCGTCGACGACGATGCTGCCGGGCACGATGAAGAAGGCGAAGGGTGCGATGACGAAGATCGCGAGGTAGAGCGCGCCGGCGAGTCGGGCTTTGGTCTTGACCGCTGCGGGGTCGTGGTTGCGGGCTGCGTCGGCGGTTGTCTGGTTGGCGGTCTCGTGGTTGATGGTGGGTGTGGTCATGGTTCTCGGCTTTCGTGACGATGTTCGGTTTGGGGTGGGTTGGTGGGGAACGGGACCGGTTCAGACGGTGATGACGACCTTTCCGCGGCTGTGTCCGGCCTCGACGTAGCGGAGGGCGTCGGCGGCGCCGGCGAGGTCGTAGGTGGCGTCGATGACGGGAAGGACCTTTCCGTCATCGAGGAGCCGCCGCAGCGTCTCGAGGTCGTCTGGGCTCGGGGTCGAGAACAGTGGGCGGAGCCGCCGGCGCAGAAGGGGCGACAGCACGAGCGCGGCTGTGAATCGGCCCATGCCGGTGAGGGAGTCGGGGTTGGAGCCGCCGACGATGACGCCGGTGCCGTCTCGGCCAAGCATCCGACTGATGCGTCGCAGCGACGCAGCGCCCACGAGATCGACGACCTGGTCGTAGCGGCGCTCGCCCGTGTAGGGGTCCTCGGTGGTGTAGTCGATCACGTGGTCGGCTCCGGCGGAACGAACCAGTTCGAGACTTCGGGTACCGGCGACACCGGTGACCTCCGCGCCCAGGGCCTTGGCGATCTGCACGGCGAAGGTGCCGACGCCGCCGGATGCGCCGATGATGAGGGTCGAGTCCCCGGCCTCGAGGCGTCCGACGTCGCGCACGGCTTGGAGTGCGGCGAAGCCGGCGGTCGGGACCGCGGCGGCCTGTTCGAAGGTGAGGTGGCCGGGCTTGGCGGCGACGGCCGAGTCGGGCGCCGTCGTGTACTCGGCGAACGTGCCGGTGGACCAGCCGAAGACTTCGTCGCCCGGCTCGAACCGGGTGACCTGTGCGCCGACGGCATCGACGACTCCAGCAACGTCCTGACCCGGGACTGGCTGCTTGGGGCGGGTGAGTCCGTAGCCCATCAGGCGAGCGGCGTAGGGAACACCGCGGATGGCGTGACGGTCGCCCGGGTTGACGCCTGCGGCGCGGACCTTGATCCGAACCTCGTTGGCGGTAGGGGTCGGTACGTCGAGATCGCGGGTCTCCAGCACGTCGAGGGTGCCGAAACGGTCGTGGAAGACGGCCTTCATGGTGATGCTCCTTTGCGTGGCCGGGCGTACTCTGAAGGGGCGATGTTGTGTCGACGCGGTACCGTGGTTGAGTCCCGACCGGAGCGGCACAACCGCGACTCGGGTCGATCGCACCTCCGCCCCCAAAGCCCCTGCGAGACGTGAGCGAGCCCGATCTCACGGTGTCGCTGTGCGGCGAGGTGACCGCCACCCTCGACGGCGTCCCGGTCGACATCGGGCCGACCAAGTGCCAACTCGTCCTCGCCGCGCTTGCACTCACGCCGGGCACGCCGGTCCCCCAGGCCCGCATCGTGGACCTGGTGTGGAGCACAGAGCCGCCGGCCACCGCCGAACGCACCCTGCAGTCCTATGTCGCACGCCTACGAAAGACGCTCGGATCCGAATCGATCACCCGGAACGCCAATGCCTATTGCCTCGCCGTCGCAGCCGACGCCGTCGACACAGCCCGATTCGAGCAACTCCTCGACGAAGGGAATCTCACCGAGGCCCTGGCCGTGTGGACCGGCATCCCACTGTCGAGCATCGAAGCTCCCGGCTTCGCTCCAGCCGTCACCGCATTGACCGAGCGATGGCTCAACGCCATCGAGACCGATATCGAAGCCCGGCTCAACGTCGAACCGGCGTCGGTGATCGCTCGACTGACCGAGCTGACCGCACATCACCCCTTCCGCGAACAGCTCTGGGCGTTGCTGATGACCGCGCTCTACCAAACCGGCCGCCAAGCAGACGCCCTCGCCGCCTACCAGTCAGCTCACAACCACCTCGTCGAACAGCTCGGCATCGCACCAGGCCCCCAGCTCAAGGAACTCGAGCAGATGATCCTCGAGCACGACGCACGGCTCATCCACGCAAATCAGCCGAGCCCCGAGGACGCGCGGCAACCGGCCCGGCAAGCCACAGGGCGTCCAAGCGAGGCAGCAGCGCGTCGAGGAAACGCACGACACACCGCTGTGCCGCTCATTGGGCGAGACGAGACCGTGGAGACGATCCTGACCGCGATCGAGAGCTACCGGACGGTCACGCTCATCGGCCCGGGAGGAATCGGCAAGACCAGCTTGGCCTTGACCGCTTCGGCATCCCTTGCACCCACACGCGATGCCTTCATCGCAGAACTCGCCGGCATCGCCTCCGGCCGCGACGTCGCACGAGCCGTCGGCGACGCAATCGGGATCCCGGGCGACCAACTACAACCGACCGACGACGCGATCGCACAAGCGCTCGAAGGCCGCGCAACCCTGCTCGTGCTCGACAACTGCGAACATGTCCTTGACGCTGCCGCCAGCCTCGCCGAAGCCATCGGCCGCCGCTCCTCCACCACACGAATCCTCGCAACATCGCGAGAGCGACTTGGCATCCGCAACGAACGGGTCATCGTCGTTGAGCCCCTCGACGCCTCGACCTCGGGCATCGAACTGTTCAACGAGCGCGCCACCGCAATCTCCCACTGGTTCGACGCAGACGACAGCCACGACGACGTCGAAGCCATCTGCCGACGGGTCGGCGGCATCCCACTCGCCATCGAACTCGCCGCAGCGCGAACCACCAGCCTCACCCCCGCTGAACTCCGACAACGACTCGACGCACACCACGGACTCAGCCTGCTCGGCACCCCACGCAACACCGGCCAGCGACACGAGACCATGCGGGCAACTGTTCAGTGGTCCTACGACCTGCTCAGCCCAGCTGAACAGACCGCTCTCCAACGACTCGCTGTCTTCACCTCCAGCTTCGACCTCACCGCCGCCGAAGCCGTCGCGACCGACGACGCAACGGACCCCATCGAGGTCGACCAGCTCATCGGCAGCCTCGTCGACCAATCCATGCTCGCCATCGAGCTCACGCTGCGTGGCCGGCGCTTCAGGCTGCTGGAGCCGATCCGCGACTTCGCCATCGGCCGCCTCGACCACAGCGGCAACACCCACCACGCCGAACAACGACACACGAACTGGGGTCTCCGCAAGGTCAGCGAGATCGGCTCCGAGCTCGCCGGGTGGGACGAGATCGCGGCAGTCATGCGACTCGACGAGCTGTGGCCCGAACTCCGCGCCACCGTCCAACGCGCACTCGCCGACGGGGACCGCGAACTTGTCCGAAGTCTGGTCCGCCCCGTCCTCGGCGAGATCGTCCTACGCAGCCGCCACGAAATCGGCGACTGGCTCGAACAGCTGCTCGACATCACCCCGGACGACGACACCGAGACCAGAGTCTTCGCCCTCTACTGGGCCGCCCACCGATACAGCCTCAGCCAGACACCCGACGACTACCAACGACTCGTCGAACGCCACCCAGAACCGGACCACCCGCTCCTCGAACACGGACGCGCCTTCGCCACCGGTGACCACACCACGCAAGCACGAACGGCGCCCATCGCCGGAGCCATCCTCCGCGAGCGAGGCGACCACCATCTCGCCGAACGAACCGACATCAACATCGCCGCGTCGCTCCTCAACCTCGCCCGCTACGACGAACAAGAAGCCCTAACCAACGATCTCATCGAGCGGTACCGCACGCAGGGGCCACCCACCTACCTGAACTGGTCGCTCATGCTGCTCGGCTACAACGCGCTCTTCCAGGGACGACCAGATGAAGCCGACACGCACTTCGACGCCGCCATCGAGGTCGACATCCCGCCCCGCACACACTCTCCCAACAGCCCCATCGAAGCTCGCCGAGCCCACCGCAACGGCCGCCATCACGATGCCTACCGCATCCTCGGCGACCACATCGACGACCTCCTCGCGACCGACAACTACCAGGCCGGGCTCCTCGCCTTCATCGAGTTCGTCAACATGATGGTCGCCATTGACCGCAACGACGACGCCGCCACGATCCTGCAACACCTCGGAACAACCGGCCTGCTCGACAACCCGGCCTGGCGCTCCCTCGTCGCCAACGCCCAAGAGAAACTCGGTGCATCCCACACCAGGGCACCGCGAGCCGACCTCTCAGCTCGGGAAGCGCTCCAGCAGGTGGCCGCTGTGCTCGACGAGCTGACCACCCCCACCAACTGACAAGCCTCGGAGTTCTAACAGCGTGCTCGGCCAACGGCTGATCGGCACCACGCGACCCCGCTGTCTCGATTCGACCACAGGCCAGTCGACGGCTAGTCGGGGCGAGTGCAAACTTGCCCCTCGCCATCGAAGGGCCTGGTTGATCCCGGCCGCGGGGCAGTCGCAAGAGCGGATCGCCTCAGGAGAGCACGCCCTTC
This sequence comes from Acidimicrobiales bacterium, assembly GCA_020630195.1. Taxonomy (GTDB): domain Bacteria; phylum Actinomycetota; class Acidimicrobiia; order Acidimicrobiales; family SZUA-35; genus JAHDBV01. Next base: position 443 of record JAHDBV010000160.1, on the reverse strand, counting down.
TCGTACGCGACTGCGACGGCGGCCGCCCGGTCCGAGACGCCGAGTTTGTCGTAGATGTGGAGCAGGTGCGTCTTGACGGTGGCCTGGCTGATGTGGAGCTCGGCTGCGATGGCGGCATTGGTGTTCCCCGAGGCGACACCGCGTAGCACTTCGATCTCTCGAAGCGACAGCGCGCCCGCCTGCGGGTCTCGGACGCGGTCAACGAGGCGTTTGGCGACCGGCGGCGCGAGCACGGTCTCTCCCGCGGCGGCTCGCCGCACGGCATCGACGAGATCGTCGGAGGGTGCGTCCTTGAGCAGGTACCCGGCTGCGCCTGCTTCGATGGCTCGCACGATGGCTTCGTCGGTGTCGTAGGTGGTGAGGACGACGATGGCGGCGTCGGGCCACTCGGCGCGGATGGCTTCGATGGCGCCGACCCCGTCGAGGTTCGGCATGCGCAGGTC
>JAHDBV010000047.1 GCA_020630195.1 Acidimicrobiales bacterium | reverse complement strand
TGATGTTGTACCACTGCGTCGGCATCTCGGATTCGTCGAGCAGGATCTTCGAGTACTCGGCCATCGGGCCCCCCGTTGTCGTTCGGTGTCGACCGCCGCTCGGCCGACGGCGGCGATCGTAGGTGATGGCCCCGGGTCGCGGGCAGCCGACGACCGATCGGCATCGTCGCCGCCGAGTGGTCAGACTGGTGGCATGACCGCCGTGGCCGATCGCCCCACCACCGCCGCCTCGTCGAGCCCCACCCCGCCGGCGACCCGCGCCGAGAACCTCACCGTCGTCGCGCTCACGATCTGGCTGATGGGCGGGCTCTCCCTGGACGGCTACGCCCACGCCAACATCATCGACACCGCCACCGAGGACTTCTTCACGCCGTGGCACGCGGTGTTCTACGCCGCCTTCACCTCGCTGGCCGCGTTCATCGGGCTGATCGCCTGGCGCCGCCGTCGGCCCGGTCCGCTCCGGTCGTGGTTGCCGGCCGGCTACGACCTCGCGGTCGTCGGCCTCGCCGTGTTCGCGGTCGGCGGCGTGGGCGACGGGATCTGGCACACGATCTTCGGGGTGGAGGTCGGCATCGATGCGCTGCTCTCCCCCACCCACCTCATCCTGCTCGCCGGCGGCGGGCTCATCGTCACCGCGCCGCTGCGCAGTCGCCTCGCCGAGGGCCTCGACGGTTCGCCCTCCACCTGGCGACGCGACGGGGCCACCGTCGGATCACTGACGGCGGTCGTCTCGGGCATGGCCTTCTTCCTGACGTTCACGTGGGGGCTCTCGTTCTGGTGGGCCACCGGCAACCGGTTCATCAAGGGCGACGGGGGCTCCGAGATCCTCGTCGCACTCGCCGTCGCCGGCGCGCTGATCACGAGCGCGGCGCTGGTCGTGCCCGTGCTCTGGGCCCATCGGCACCGCTTGTTGCCCACCGGCGCCGTGCCCGTCATCTGGGGCGTCGCCGTGTTCGCCGAGGCCGTGGCCCTGAGCTCACCGAACCGCAACGTGCCCCCGGTCGTGCTGGGTGGTCTCGTGGTCGAGGTCCTCCGGCGCCGGCGTTCGTTCCGGCTGTCGCTCATCGCCGGGGTCTTCACGATCTGGGCGTCGTGGATGGCGATGGCCGCGCTCGACGGTCGGGCGTTCCGCTGGCCACCGGAGATCTGGGCCGGTCACGTCGGGTTCACGACCCTCGTCACGGCCTGGCTGATCGTGGCGATCGACCACCGTCAACCGATGGTGGCGACTCCGGGTCAGCCGAGCTCGGCCTCGAGCTGATCGAGTCGGGCCCGCTCGGCGGCGATCGCCTCGGCGTCGATCACCGAGTCGACGACCTCCAGCACGCCGGGCGCGGTCCGCAGCTCCTCGATCGTGGCGGCGGGCACGGCGTCGGCTTCCAGGAACGTCGGGAGCTGACCGGGTTCGACGGGGCCGTCACCCTCGTCGGCACCCGACTCGCGGAGCGCGTCGAGCGACCCGTCCTCGTCGACGAAGTCGACCTCGGTCGCGCCGGCGTCGAGGAGCATCGCCTCGAGATCGGCCCGGACGGCGGCGTCGGCACCCGGCTGCAACCAGACCACGATGGCCCGGGGTTCGGCGAGGCGGGCCTCGGCGGCGTCGAGTTCGGCTCGGCGTGCGGCGATCTCGTCGAGGCCGGGTGGCCGGGCCACCTGGGCGACACCGGCGATGTCGGCCACGGCGGCCTCGACGGCGTCGACGTCGTCGGTCGAGACCTGGAAGGAGGTCGGCAGGGCGGAGGGGTCGACGGCACCGAGCACGGCGGGGTCGTCGGCGAAGGCCCGCTGGAAGGCCGCCAGGCTCGCACCCTTGTCGAGGTACTGGTGGGTGGCGCCGAGCCCGTCGAGCGCGGCACGGACCTCGTCGATCGTCGCCTGCGGCGCATCGGGGGCGAGCCACACCACCGCGTCGACGCGGTCCGGTGCGGCGACCTCGGTGTCGTCCGACGACGTCTCCTCGTCGCCTCCGCAACCCGCCAGCACGAGGGTGAGGGCGAGGGCCGCGGCGGAGATGGTCGAACGCATGCCGGCAGTCTGCCCGGCCGGGGCGTCGTCCCGGGATCGGCTACCAGGTGTCGACCATCGGCCGCTTCTTCCCGGTCCGCTGCGGCGGCGCCGGTGCGGCTCGTAGCGCCGTCGTGATCCAGCGACGGGAATCGGCCGGGTCGATGACGTCGTCGAGCTCGAAGTAGGTGGCGTAGCTCACGGCCTTGCCCCGGTCGTAGAGCCGGTCGACCATCGTCTGGAACTCGGCTTCGCGTTCGGCCGGGTCCTCGATGGCCTCGAGCTCCTTGCGGTAGCCGAGGCGGACGAAACCCTCGAGTCCCATGCCACCGAACTCCCCGGTCGGCCACGACACCGTGAACAGCGGCGACTTGAAGCTGCCTCCGGCCATCGCCTGGGCGCCGAGTCCGTAGCCCTTGCGCAGCACGATCGTCATCACGGGCGTGTCGAGGCTGGCGGCGGTGTTGAACAGCCGACCGGCGTGGCGCACGAGACCGTCGGCCTCGATGTCGGGGCCGACCATGAAGCCCGGGGTGTCGCAGAGGAACAGCAGCGGCAGGTCGTGGGCGTCGCAGAGCTGCATGAACCGGGCGGCCTTGTCGGCGCCGTCGGGGTCGATCGCCCCGGCGAGGTGGGTCGGGTCGTTGGCGACGATGCCGACGGGACGCCCCTCGATGCGGGCGAGGCTGGTGACCATGCCGTGACCCCACGTCGGGCGCAGCTCGAGCACCGAATCGACGTCGGCGAGGCCGTCGATGACGGCGCGGACGTCGTAGATCCGCAGCCGGTTCTCGGGGATGAGATGACGGAGGCGACGCTGGTCGGGCACCTCGTAGTCGGCCACCGCACCCTGGAAGTACGACAGGTATCGCCGCGTGGCCTCGACCGCCGCGGCATCGTCGGCGACCGGCAGGTCGACCACGCCGTTCTCGAGATGCACGGCCCGAGGTCCGACCTCGTCGGGGGTGAACACCCCGAGCCCGCCGCCCTCGATCATCGCCGGCCCACCCATGCCGAGGTTCGCGTCCTCGGTGGCGATGATCACGTCCGCACACCCGGCCAGCGCGGCGTTGCCGGCGAAGCACCGGCCCGACACCACGGCCACGAGGGGCACGAGGCCGGACAGATCGGCGAAGTAGCGGAACGCGAGGCAGTCGAGGCCGGCCAGCACGGCACCGTCGGTGTCGCCCGGTCGTCCCCCGCCACCCTCGGCGAACAGCACGACCGGGAGGCGGAGCTGCTCGGCGAGCTCGAACAGCCGGTCCTTCTTGCGGTGGTTGTTGTGGCCCTGGGTCCCGGCGAGCACGGTGTAGTCGTACGACACGACGATGCAGTCGGTCCGGACCTCGGCCGAGAACCGGGCGCCGTTCGGCAGGGTCACACCGTTGATCGAGCCGATGCCGCCCACCAGCCCGTCGGCCGGAGTCTTCTCGACGAGTTCGTCATAGGGCCGACGGGCCCGCTGGGCCGCGATCACGAGTGGGCCGTACTCCACGAAGGTGTCGTCGTCGACGAGGTCGGCGAGGTTCTCCCGCGCCGTACGCCGCCCGAGTCGGTGCCGTTTGGCCACGGCCTCGGCCCGTCGATCGTCGAGCCCGAGGGCGTGACGATCGTGGACCTCCGCGAGATCGGGCCGGATGTGATCGGGGTCGATCTCGGCGACCTCGGCGACCTCGGCATCGACCTCGGCGCCGGCCGGAGCCAGGTCGGCGAGCACGTCGCCGGGCATCACCGTGTCGCCAGGGGCCACGGTCCACGCCGCCACCGACACCGCACGGTCGAGTCGGATCTCGTGCTCCATCTTCATGGCCTCGAGCACGACGAGGGTGGCGCCCGCACCGGCGCTGGCACCGGCCGCCACCTCGATGGAAGCGACGGTGGCCTGCATCGGCGCGGTCAACCGATCGGCACCGGCGGCCGCCCGACCGGTCGCCACCGGTTCCTCGTCGGGGGCGAGGTCGAGCAGCACCTCGTCGAGAAGGCGGGTCGACCACAGGCCGGCCGCCACGTCCGGCTCGCCGAGCACGTCGACGAGCAGTGCGGCGGTGTCGTCGACGCCGACGAGGTCGACCTCGCGGAGTGCGCCGCGGAGCCGGTCCCGGGCGGGCGCCCAGGCGGCCGCGTCGTCGACGACGATCACCTTGCCGAGCAGCGAGTCGAACGCACCGGCGGCGTCCGTGCCGTCCCGGTCGAGCGGCGCCGTGTCGACCCGCACCCCCGGTCCACTCGGCCAGGACGCGGCGCTCGGCACACCCGGTGCGGGCAGGAGCACGCCGTCGAGGCCCAGCCGCTCGGCGGTGATGCGGGCCTGCACGGCCCGCCCACGGGGCCGGTCGGGGTCGGGCAGGTCGAGGTCGTCGAGGCGGGCGCCATCGGCGAGCGCGAGCTGGAGGTCGACGAGGTCGACACCGAACACCTCCTCGGTCACGGTGTGTTCGACCTGGATCCGCGGGTTGACCTCGCAGAAGACGAGTGCGTCGGGATCGTCGGCGCGGTCGCCGTCGAGGAGGAACTCGACCGTCCCGAGGCCGGTGTAGCCCACGGCCCGGCCGAGCGCGACGGCCTCGCCGACGAGACGGGACCGCACGACGGCGTCCAGTTCGATCGCCGGGGCCGTCTCGATCACCTTCTGCCGACGGCGCTGCAGACTGCACTCACGTTCGCCGAGATGGACCACGTCGTGACCGTCGCCGAGGATCTGAACCTCGAGGTGGCGGGCCCGGGGGAGAAACGTCTCGACGAAGACCCGGTCGTCGCCGAAGCCGCCGGCCGCCTCGGACCGGCACCGTTCGATCGCCCCGGCCAGCTCCGCCGCGTCGTCGACGACCCGCTGCCCCCGTCCACCACCACCGGCGACGGCCTTGACGATGACCGGCACGCCGTGTTCGGCGACGAACGCCGCCGCACCCTCGGCGTCGACGGGCCCATCGGTGCCGGGCAACACGCGGAGTCCGGCGGCCACCGCGGCGGCCCTGGCCGTGACCTTGTCGCCCAGGGTGCGCAGGGTCGCGGCATCGGGCCCGACCCAGACGAGACCGGCGCCGGCGACGGCCTCGGCGGCCTCCGGGGACTCCGAGAGGAAGCCGTAGCCGGGGTGCACGGCCACCGCACCCACCTCGGCGGCAGCGGCGAGCACCGCGTCGACGTCGAGGAAGGCGGCGGGCCCGTCGCCGGGCAGCGTCACGAGCCGGTCGACCACCCGACCGTGCCCGCGGTCGCCGGCGACGGCGAGGCCGGCCGTGGCGAGGCCGAGGCGGCGAGCGGTTCGGGCGATGCGAACGGCGATCTCGCCCCGATTGGCGATGAGGAGCGTGGCAGTCGGCACGGGTCGACCTCCCGGGTGGAGTCAGGCGCTCGGAGCGTGGTCCACCGCACCCGGATCGGGCAAGTGGAGGATCGCGAGATGCTGGCGGGCTCGGGCGGGTGGCACACCGTCGAGTCGGGAGACGACGACCGCCACGACGAACGCCGTCGGGACCGACCACAAGGCCGGGGCCGAGGCCAGCGCGCCGGCCCAGCCGCCATCGACGATCCGCAGCATCGTGGCGGCGATCGCGAGCGTGGCCGAGCCGCCGCCGGCGAGCATCCCGGCGGCCGCACCACGTTTGGTCAGACCGGCCCACCAGATCCCGAGGACCAGCAGCGGGCAGAACGACGAGGCGGCGATGGCGAACGCCCAGCCGACGAGCACGTTGATCCGGAACGGTTCCGCGCCGAGACCGAGGACCACCGCCACGCCCGACGCCGCCCAGACCGCGATCCGGAACTGACGGACACCCCCGCCGACGAGATCGTGGGAGATCGCGGAGGCGACCGAGATGAGCAGCCCCGAGGAGGTCGACAGGAACGCGGCCACCGCACCGGCGGCCACCATGCCGGTGACCCACTCTCCTCCCGAACCGCCGAGGATGGCCGCCGGCAGTTCCAGCACGGTGGCGTCGGTCTCGCCGGTGACGAGGAGTTCGGGGGTGTACACCCGTCCCAGTGCGCCGAGCAGCGGCGGCCACACGTAGAACATGCCGAGCAGGCCCACGACGATGACGGTGGTCCGACGGGCGTCGGAACCGGTGGCGTTGGTGTAGAAGCGCACGAGCACGTGGGGCAGACCCATGGTCCCGAGGAACGTCGCGAACATCACGGAGTAGACGAAGTAGAGCGGGTGTCCACCGCCGGGACCACCCGTCATGGGCGCCGCCCACCGGTCGCCGTCGGCCGCCTCGATGTCGGCCTGATGGGGCACGACGTCGCCGCCCGCGAACCGGATCAGCGAACCGTCCGCGATCTCGTGGGAGCCGACCACGAGTGGCACCGTCCCGCGCCGCGGCGACATGGCGAGCCCGTCGGCGTCGAGCGCCGCCACGGATCCGTCGAGCACCACGACCTCGATGGGGGTGCGCACGTCGATCGTCGTGTCCCGCCGGAACTCGATGTCGGTCACCTCGCCGAAACGGACCGGCTCGGGCTGGGTGATGGCGGGGCTGCCGTCGCCGAACCACGCGACGAGCAGGATGATCGCGGGAACCGCCATCGCGGTCACCATGATCACGTACTGGAACGCCTGCACGTAGGTGATGCCCCGCATCCCGCCGGCGGTCAGGTTGAGCGCGATCACGAGCCCGACGAGGACGACCCCCACCCAGTACGGCGCACCGGTGATGGCCCGCACCGTGATGCCCGCACCCTTCATCTGCGGCAGCAGGTAGAGCCAGCCGATCACGAGGACGAAGCCCGCCGCGAGACGCCGCAGGCCCGTCGAGCCGAGCCGGCCCTCGGCGAACTCCGGGATGGTGAACGACCCGAACCGGCGCAGTGGCGCGGCGACGAACAGCAACAGCAGCAGGTAGCCCGCCGTGTAGCCGGCGGGGAACCACAACATGTCGGCTCCGAACACGAGCACGAGCCCGGCGAGGCCGAGCTGGGTGCCGGCCGACAGGTACTCACCACCGACCGCGAACGCGTTCCAGACCGGGTGGACGGCCCGGCTCGCGACGAAGAAGTTCGAGGTCGTCCTGGCGAACCGGAGACCGAGGGTGCCGACGCCGAGCGTGAACAGGGTGACGACGACGACGGCGGCGGTGGGGATCACGAGCGCCGCTCGATCCAGTCCGACTCGACCCGTTCGGCGGCCCGCCGTTGGCGATCCCCCATCCAGAGCAGGAACGGGAAGACCCCGGGGCCGAGGATCAGCCAGGCGAGCGGCGGCAGTGGCCCGAGACGGGCCTCACCGAGCCCCGTCGTGGTGAACAGGATCGGCAGCGCCAGGAACGGCACGACGAGCAACACGAGGTTGCGGAGGGCGAGGCGCCGTTGGGCGTCGACGAGGCGGTCGACCTCGGCCGGTTCGGCCGGGTAGCCCCGCACCCACGGCTCCACCGATCGCGATCGACCGAGTCGGCGGGCGGCGGAGGTCCGCGGATGGACCACGACCTTGCGCCGCGCCCCGTCGGTCACGGATCAGCTCCGGGGACGGGAGGTGGGTGCCAGCCGGTCACGGAGCAGGCGTCGATGGCGCCGGCTCACCGGCAGTTCGGCACCGTCCACGACGACCGCCTGACCCGATGCGACCGATCGGATCTGGGTGATGGACGACTCGCGCACGAGGAAGCTCCGGTGGATGCGCAGGAAGCCGTGGTCGGCCCAGGCCTCCTCGAGCGTCGAGATCGTCTCTCGCACGAGATGGCTGCCCCCGCCGTGATGGACCCGGACGTAGTCGCCGGACGCCTCGGCGTAGACGACGTCGTCGCGTTCGATCACGTGGGTGATGTCGCCGACACGGGAGCGCAGCCGTGCGAGCCGGTTCGATCCCACCTCCATCATCGTCGGCGCGGCGCCGAGGCGGGCCCGGATCCGCCCGAGTGCGACGTCGAGCCGCTCGGGCGCCACGGGTTTGGTGAGGTAGTCGACGGCGTCGACCTCGAAGGCCCGCAGCGCGTGTTCCTCATGGGCGGTGACGAACACGATCAGCGGCGGTCGACGGAACTTCGACAGGACCTCCGCGAGCTCCATGCCGGTGACCCCGGGCATGCGGATGTCGAGGAAGACGGCGTCGACCCCGTCGAGACGACCGAGCAGCTGGAGTGCGTCCTCGCCCGATCCGGCCTCACCGAGCACCCGGACGGCCCCGGTCTGTTCGAGCAGCCAGCGGAGATCGCCGAGCGCCAGTGGTTCGTCGTCGACGAGCACCACACCGAGTCGGTCGGTGGCTCCGGCGGATCCCGACCCGACGTCGGGTCCACCGACGGTCGTCATCGGACTCGCCTCATGTCGCATGCACTCCCGGGTGGAACTTCGGGACACGCATTGTGACACGGGTCCCGACCCCGTCGCCGGTGGCGATCTCGAGGCCGTACTCGGGACCGAAGGTCGCACGGAGCCGCTCATCGACCGACAGCAGCCCGACATGGGGCGTCGGGGTCCGATTGGTCATGGCCGCCTGGAGCGCCACCGGGTCGGTGCCCGCCCCGTCGTCGTCGACGGTGATGACGGCCTGTGCACCCGAGTCGGCCGCCTCGATCGTCAGCACACCGCTGCCCTGATGTTGCTCGAGGCCGTGCCGGATGGCGTTCTCCACGAGGGGCTGCACGCTCAGGAACGGCAGGGTGACGGCGAGCACCTCCGGTGCGATCAGCAACCGCACCGACATCCGGTCACCGAACCGGGCACGTTCGAGCTCGAGGTACATCTCGACCAGCCGCAGCTCCTCGGCCAACGTGGTGAAGGTCGACGTGGTGCGGAACGTGTGACGGGTGAACTCGGCGAAGGTGGAGATGAGGCTCCGGGCCTCGGTCGGGTCGGTGTTGATGAGTGCCGCGATCGCCGTGAGCGAGTTGTAGAGGAAGTGCGGCGAGGTCTGGGCCTGCAGCGTGCGCAACTCGGCTTGGGCCACCCGTGCCTTCTCCCGCTCCAGCTCCGCGAGTTCGACCTGGTGACCGACGAGATCACCGAGCTGGCGGAGCAGCGCACGGAGTCGATCGTCGTCGCCGATGGCCAGGGCCTGGATCGTCCCGACGACGAGTCCGTCGATGAGGAGCGGCGCGATGACGAGGTACCGGTCGTGGCCGTCGACGACGACGGCGTGATTCGTCGGGGTCGGGCCGGGCTGGCGGTCGAGGACCTCGCGTGTCGCCCGCACGATGTCGCGCTCGGAGGGCAGTCGGCCAGCGCTGGCCGCAACCGCACCGTCGAAGGTCACGACGGCCCCGTCGGCCGGGAGGATCTCGAGCATCGTGTCGGCGAGCACCTGGGCTCCGTCGACGTCGAGGTCGCTTCGGATGGCGCGGGCGATGCGGTTCACCGCGGCCAGCAGCGACAGGTCGTCGGGCGCGGCGTCCGCCGGAGGCGGAGGGATCTCGCTCGGCCGACGTCGAAGCACGTTCGCCAACGTAGTGGTGGGCCCGTCCACGGAGCGGGGGAACGACGACCCGACGTCGACGACCGGTGCGGGAGCGTCGCTCGGCGGCCCGTCGGGCACGCGAGCGGGCCGCCCGGATGATCCGGGCGGCCCGTCGGCGGGAAGGTGTGGGGTGGGTCAGCGACCCCGTGGGGATCAGGCGGCGGCGAGCTCCTCGCAGTGCTCACCATCGAGCCACTCGCCGTCCTCGAAGTCGAAGTCGTCGAGGTCACCCTCGTCCTCGAAGAACCAGTCATCCTCACCGTCGAGGTCACCCTCGTCCTCGAAGAACCAATCGTCCTCGCCCTCGAAGTCACCCTCGTCCTCGAAGAACCAATCGTCCTCGCCCTCGAAGTCACCCTCGTCCTCGAAGAACCAATCATCCTCGTCTTCGGGCCCGAAGTCGAACTCGTCGCCCTCGTCGACACCGTCGGTACCCGCCTCGTCGGTCGGGCCGTCACCGGTCCGCACCGTCTCGGCGGCGTCCGGGGCCTCGACGACCTCGTTGATCATCGGGGTGAAGGTGGCGACGTCGGCGTAGACGCCGGGGGTGTCACCGCCGCACTCCTCGCCCCAGCTGGTGATGCCGGCGAGCTTGGTCACCCCGTCGACCTGGATGGCCAGTGGGCCGCCCGAGTCGCCGTAGCAGGAGTCGGTGCCCGTCCCGCCGGCGCAGGTCTCGGCCTCACCGTCGGAGCCGACGGCGACCTCGCAGGCGGCGTCGGAGACCATCGGCACCTCGGCCGACTGGAGGGTGGAGGGTGACCCCTCCGACCCGCTCTCCGACAGATCGCCCCAGCCGGAGACGACCCCGGTGGTGGCGTCGGCGATCTCGCTCGCCGAGGCGAGGGCGATCGGCTGGACCTTGTCGTTGAACCGGAGCGGCTGCTCGAGCACCAGCACGGCGACGTCGCCGAGGCCGGTCCGGGCGTACTCGGGGGCTTCGACCACCGTCTTCACGGCGATGCGCTGGCCCTCCTCGTCGAGGTCCGAGGCCCCGGCGAGGATCGAGAGCGACTCGACGGGCGAGCCCTCGGTGCAGTGGGCGGCGGTGACGATGACCCGATCGGAGACGATCGAGCCGCCACAACCGTGGCCACCGTCGAACATCAGGGCGACCTGGTAGGGAGTTTCGGTGATGTTCGTGTCTCGGCCGTCGACGACGGCGCCGGCCGGGCTGCCGAGACCGACGACCCCGAGACCACCGACGGCGGTGGCGGCGAGAGCGGCGGCGGCGAGCCGGCCACGACCCCGGCGGGGGCGGGACCCGTGCTCGGCTCCCGTGGTGGTGGGGTGATCGGTGGTGGACATGATGATGAACTCCTTCGGTTCGTGTCGTTGCACCACGTCTGTGGTGTGGTGAACACGATCCGGGAGCCACCTGTCCGCTTCCTGAACGATCCTGACGGTTCGTTCAGGAAGCCCGACGACCGCTCGGATCAGGCCTCGACGGCGGGTCGGGACGGCGGCAACCAGACGCCGAACCGTGCACCACCGAGCGGGCCGTCCTCGACGATCACCCGGCCGCCGTGGGCCGACACGACCCGGGCGACGATCGCCAGGCCGAGACCACTGCCGCCCTCGTCGCGCACCCGCGAGTCATCGAGCCGGACGAAGCGATCGAAGATCCGCTCCCGATCATCCACCGGCACCCCGGCACCGTCGTCATCGACGACGAGCCAGGCACCCCCACCCGAACCCGGCTCGACCGCTGCGGTCGTCACCACCACCCGGGCGGCCGCGTGTCGCACGGCGTTGGCCACGAGGTTGACGGCCACCCGCTCGAGGTGGCGATCATCGCCTCGTGCCTCCGCCGGTGCGAGCTGGGGCTCGATCACGACACCCTCCCGCCCGGCCACCGACCGCAGCGCACGCCGCGCGACCTCGTCCAGATCGACGAGCGACCCCGGCCCGTCGTCGGGGCGTGAGAGCAGCAGCAGATCGTCGACGAGCCGCTGGAGTCGGACCACCTCGACACCGAGCGTCGGCGGCATCGGCGCCGCCGGCTCGCGCTCGGCGACCTCGATCTGTGCCCGCAGCGAGGCGATCGGCGACCGCAGCTCGTGGGCGGCATCGGCGATGAATCGCCGCTGGGCTCCGCGGGACGCGGCGACACGCTCCAGCAACTCGTTGAACGTGCCGGTGAGTTCGTGGAGTTCGGTGGCACCGGAGGGCGGCTCGAGGCGTCGGTCGGTGTCATCCGCGGGGATCGCCGCCACGTCGGCCCGCAGTGCCTCGACCCCTCGGAGGGCTCGCCCGGTGAGGATCCAGACGAGCAACCCGACCAAGGCCACGAGCAGCGGGCCGATGACGGCCACGGCTCGAACGGCATCGGCCACCGTCCGCTCGACCCCGTCGGTGAACACCGCGACGTAGACGAAGAACTCCTCCTCGAACTCCTCGTCTTCGAGGTCGGGTGTCTCGAGCACGACCGCCCGTGCCGGGAGGTCGGCGGTGCCGGTCAGCGACGCCGGCACGACCACGTCGAGCACCTCACCGAGTCGAGGAACCGTGCCCCCGAACGGGTCGAGCAGTTCGTCGGAGGAGCCGGCGCCGGTGAGGCTGGAGTCCGCGAAGGTCGTGCCGCCCACCTCGTAGACGGCGGCGAATCCGTCGTCCGCGAGCCCGACGCCGACGACGTCGGAGAACTCGTTCAGCTCGGCGAGGTCGGTCGCACGGTTCACGACCGAGCGATCGATCTCGGCGCGGAGCGAGCGTTCGAGCAGCGAGATCCCGACCACCGAGGCCACCGCGACGGCGACGGCCATCACCGCGACGGCGCCCAGGGCCGTGCGGCCGCGGAGCGAACGCATCAACCGCCGTGCGGGTCGAAGCGATACCCGACGCCCCGCACGGTCTCGATCGAGCGCCGGCCGAACGGCTGGTCGATCTCGGATCGCAACCGGGACACGTAGACCTCGACGATGTTCGGATCACCTTCGAAGGCGTGATCCCACGCGGCGGCGAGCAACTCCGCCTTCGACACCACCGCGCCCGCCCGTTCCATCAACGCGACGAGCACGTCGAACGCCTTCGGCGAGAGCTCCAGCGCGGTGTCACCCCGCCGAACCCGGCGCCCACGGAGTTCGACGACGAGATCGCCGGCCTGCAGGGACTCGTCGGCTCCCGCCGGTCGGCCGGCCGACCTGGCCACGAGCCGCTGGAGTCGTGCGAGCAGCACCGGATAGGAGAAGGGCTTGGTCATGTAGTCGTCCGCGCCCGTCTCGAACCCCTCGACCTCGTCGTACTCGCCGTCCTTCGCGGTGAGCATCAGGATCGGAGTCTCGACACCTCGCTCGCGGAGCTCGGCGCAGACCTTGTAGCCGTTCATCCCGGGCAGCATCAGATCGAGCACGATCGCCGCATAGGGGTGTTCCGAGGCGAGCCAGAGCGCGTCGAGGCCGTTGTCGGCGACATCGACGGTGTACCCGTCCGCGGTCAGCCCACGACGAAGGGCCTCGGCGATCCCCACCTCGTCATCGACGACCAACATGCGCACCCGCCCATGCTGGCACCCCCGAAGAGCCGCGAGCCGCTCATCCGGTCAAAACGGAAATCCGCCGACCCTCCGCCCGGACGCGCAGCAGTCCGGCCCCCAGGGGCCGGACTGCGTGAGAGAGGACGTCGCCCTGCGACGGACGAACGGCGGTCAGGCGGCGACGAGCTCGGGGGCGTCCCGGAGCTTGTCGATCCCGGAGACGACCCAGTTGCGGGCCGTGCCCTCGGAGACGTCGAGGCGCCGTCCGATCTCGGCGTAGGACAGGCCGTCGCCACCGTCGAACCCGAAGCGGAGGCGCACGGCCTCGGCGAGGTTCGGGGTGAGCTCGGAGACGACCTCACGGACGGTCTCGCGTCCGATCTGGTCGGTCACGGCGTCGGCGACGCCGGTGCCGGCGTCGGCCACCCGGTCGGACACGGACACCCCGAAGGTCTCGGTGTCGTCGATGCTCGAGAGCTGGCCGAGCTGGTGGATGGCGTAGTGCTCCGGAGAGAGGAGCATCGGATCGCCACCCGCCTCGGCGAGGGCGTTGCGGACCTTGGCCGCCGGCTTGGCCGGGACACGGATCGTGCCGGCCTGATGCTCGATCGCCCGGCCGATGGCCTGACGGATCCACCAGGTGGCGTAGGTCGAGAACTTGAACCCTCGGCGCCACTCGAAGCCGTCGACGGCCCGGTGGAGTCCGATGATCCCTTCGGCGACGAGATCCTCGAATTCCATGGAATCGGGAACCCGGAAGCGTCGGGCGACGTGGTGAACGAGACCGAGGTTCGCTTCGACGAAGGCGTGGTGTGCCTCCTTGCCGTCGGCGACGAGTGCATCGAGCGCTCGCCGTTCGGCGGTGGGGAGATCACGACCCGCCTCGGCGGCGGACTCGAGCTCGGCCGCAGCGTCACGTGCGGCTTCGATACGGCGAGCCAGGGCGGCTTCGCCTTCGGCCCCGAGAAGGGCCCGGCGGGGAACGGAGGGGGAACTCATGGTGAGTACACCATACACCCCCCAGACAAAAGGTGCAATGAAAAACCCCATAAAGTTGTGGGGTATGTGTCGGTGGGCACATGCACCCGGGAGGTGTCGGCCTCCGGTCACCCCCGGCTTGAGGGACCTCCGGCACCGAACACGGGGCCGAGCGGCCCGGTGTTCTGCGCCTCCAACGAGGCCAGTAACCACCCGACGGTCTGGCACGATTCCAATTGGGGCCGCAACGGCTGATCCGGGACCACCCGGTAGGAGTTGCAACGGCCGACCTTCACCCGCTCGACGTACCCGTCGTTCTCGAGCTCACTCAGGATCCGCTGCACGGCTCCTTCGGTGATACCCACCTGCTCGGCGATCTGTCGCTGCCGCAGATCCTGATCGCAGTAGACGGCGAACAGCACGTGTGCGTGGTTGGTGAGGAAGGTCCAGGAACGTTCGTCAGGCATCGGAGCTCCGGTGTCGGGTCAGAGTCGTGGTGACGCGAAGTCGATCGGCGGGGCGACGCCGACGTGGTCGACACGAGACTACTCCCCATCCCGATGAGGCATGATCGGGTGGGTGTTTCGCCTCGGGTCCGGCTGTCGTCGGCGACCCTCAGGTGTCAGCATGCGGCCATGACGCACCGTGCCCTCAACCTCACCGCCACCGAGGTGGTCGCCGGCCTGCGGTCCGGCGAGTGGACCTCGCTCGAACTCGTCGACCTCCTGCTCGACCGGATCGCCGTGATGTCACCGTCGACCAACGCCGTGGTCACCGTCGACGCGGATCGCGCCCGGGCGGAGGCCGCCGACATCGACCGACGCCGAGCCGCGGGCGAGCCGCTGGGCCGTCTCGCCGGACTCCCCATGACCCTGAAGGACACCTGGGAGACCGCCGGGATGCGCACCACGGCCGGCTCGCCCGACTTCGCCGAGCACGTCCCCGCGCACGATGCGCCGATCGTCGCCGCCATCCGAGCGGCCGACGGTGTGGTCGTCGGCAAGACGAACACCCCGCTGCTGGCCGGCGACCACCAGAGCTACAACGACGTGTTCGGCATCACGGACAACCCGTGGATGGCGGGACGCACGGCCGGCGGCTCGTCCGGCGGCGCGGCCGCCGCGATCGCGAGCGGCCAGACCTGGTTCGAGGTCGGCTCGGACATCGGCGCGTCGATCCGGCTGCCCGCACACATGAACGGCACCTTCGGGCTGAAGCCGACCCACGACGTCGTCCCGTTGCGGGGCCACATCCCCGGTCCGCCCGGGACGATGGCTCCCGGCGACCTCGCCGTCGCCGGGCCGCTCGGCCGATCGATCGCCGATCTGGAACTCCTCCTCGAGGTGATGCTCGACGACGTCGACCTGAAGGGCATCCCCGGTGCACGTCTTCCGGCGCCCGAGCCCGTGGAGGTCGCGTCACTCCGGGTCGGGCTGTGGGCCGACGACGACGAGGCGCCCGTGCAGCGCCACATCGTCGACGAGATCGGTCGTGTCGGTCGGGCGCTGGCCGACGCCGGCGCGACGGTGGACTCGGCCGTGCGCCCCGACATCCCGAGCGACCGCCTCCACGACGTCTATCTCCGGCTGCTCATGGCCGAGATGGGTGCGGGGATGCCGGCCGACGTCCGGTCGATGTTGCGCGACGTCGCGGCGGCGTCCGACCCCGACGACCGGAGCGACGCCGTCCGCCAGGCCCGCTACATGACCATGGACCACCGCGACTGGGTGGTCGCCGACGAGGCGAGGCACAAGGCGATCGCGGCCTGGGACCGCGTGTTCGACACCGTCGACGTGGTCATCGCTCCCGCCGCCCCGCGAACGGCCTTCCCCCACACCACCGAACTCCCCTATCCGATGCGCACGCTCGACATCGACGGCGTGGAGCGGCCGTACTCGTCGATCCTGTTCTGGGCGGGCATCGCCACGA
This sequence comes from Acidimicrobiales bacterium, assembly GCA_020630195.1. Lineage (GTDB taxonomy): Bacteria > Actinomycetota > Acidimicrobiia > Acidimicrobiales > SZUA-35 > JAHDBV01. The sequence goes on along the minus strand of JAHDBV010000047.1, from coordinate 20,248 downwards.
TGCCCCTGTTGCCCTCGGTGGTGATCCCGGTCGGCCACGACGCCGAGGGCCTCCCCTGCGGCGTCCAGCTCATCGGCCCTGCGTTCACCGACCGCCGGCTGCTGCGGGTCGCGGCGGCGATCGCGGAGGTCGCCGGGTCCCGGTTCCGTCCGGCGCCCGACCCCACCTGATCACCGCCGGGTTCGACCGCCGACTCGTGCGGGTGCACGGCGGCCGTCGCCAGGCGGCAGGATGGTCCCATGACCACCGATGACCGCCGCCTCGCCGTGTTTCTCGATTTCGAGAACCTGGCCATCGGTGCCCGTGACCAACTCCACCGCCCGTTCGACTACCGACCCGTGGTCGACGCCCTGGCGGCGCGGGGCCGGACCGTGCTCCGTCGTGCCTACGCCGACTGGTCGTACTTCGCCGACGAACGACGCCAGCTCGCCCGCCATCACGTCGAGCTGATCGAGATCCCCCAGAAGATGGGCCACAGCCGCAAGAACGCCGCCGACATCAAGATGGCGCTCGACGCCCTCGAACTGGCCTACACCCGGGACTTCGTCGACACCTTCGTCGTCGGGACCGGGGACTCCGACCTGTCGCCTCTCGTCCACAAACTGCGCGAGCTCGACAAGCAGGTGATCGGCGTCGGCATCCGGCAGAGCACGTCGAAGCTGCTGCCGCCGGCCTGTGACGAGTTCCTGTTCTACGACGACCTCGTCGGCGACGACGTGCCGACGCCCGACGGCGAGGAACGAGCGGTCGATCTCGACGAGCTCGTGGTCACGACGCTGACCAGCCTCGACCGCTCCACCGCCGGACCCGTGCGCGGGTCGGAGCTGAAGCGGGCGATGTTGCGACGTGATCCCACGTTCTCCGAGTCGATGCACGGCTTCCGGAGCTGGGGCGAGCTGCTGCGGACGCTCGACGAACGCAACCTCATCGAACTCGACCGCTCGGCCTCGAGCTCGAACCCCACGGTCGGTCTGCCGAGCGAGGGCGACAACGAGGCCGCGGCGTTCCGGGTGCTCGTGGTCGCCGTGGCCGAACACGCCGATGGCAAGGGCTGGGCACCGCTGTCGCGCCTCAAGGACGCCATCCGCGAGGACGACCCCTCGTTCAACGAACGCAACCTCGGCTACCGGTCGTTCCTCGAGTTCTGCCGAGCCGCCGCCGCCCGGGGTGTCGTCGAACTCGATCGCGACGGCGATCAGCGACGGGTGCGGGCCACCGGTCGCTGAGGCCATCGCGATGACCCGACTGGCCGTCGTGCTCGGCGCCGGAGGCATCGGCGCCCAGGCGTTCCACTTCGGGGTGCTCGAACGCCTGGTCGACGACGGCCTGGATCTCGCCGACGTCGAGGTGTTCCTCGGCACCTCGGCGGGCTCGGTGATGGCGCTCGCCCTCGCCGACGGCACACCGCTCGACGAGCTCCGGGATCGCCTGCTGCGTCGACCCGACGAACGGGATCGGGATCGGGACGACATCGCGCCCCGGCCCGACGAGCCCCGCCGTGGCCTCCGACGGCTCCTGCCGAACGACCCCGCCCTCCTGCGTCACGCCATCCGCGAACCCGGCCTCGCGTGGACCGGACTCGCACCGCAGGGGCCGGCCGACTCCCGGTGGTGGGTCCAACCCGGCGTGCTGCCCACCAGCTGGCCCGAACGTGCCCGCGTCGCCGCCGCCGACCTCGATCGGGCCGAGGTGAACATCATGGGCCGCGACCTCGATCGCACGCCCTCGCCGCAGGATGCCGTGGCCGCCTCGATGGCCGTGCCCGGCCTGGCCCGTCCGGTCCTCATCGACGGCCGCCGCCATGTCGACGGCGCCGTGCTCTCCTCGACCCACGCCGACGAGATGCTGGCGGAGGATCCCGACGTCGTGCTCGTCTCGGCCGCCATGGCCCGACCGAGCCGTCGAGCCGGGCGGATCCTCGCCCGGCGACGCCTCGACGCGGAGGTCCGGAGCCTCACCGATGCGGGCGTCCACGTCATCGCCGTGGCACCCGACGAGGCGGCGGCCGAGACCTTCGCCGGCTTCCCGGTCCGCCGGCCCGAGGCCGCCGCCGACATCCGGGCGGCGGGTCGACGCCTCGGCCCGTCGCTGCGGGAACTGCTCGACGGCTGATCAGTCGGTGGGGACGAGCTCGGGCGCCCGGGCCGTGTCCGACCGTGGAACGTCGGCCGCATCGGCCGGCAGGGTGCCGAGCACCCGGTCGCCGAGGCTCGACGTGACACCCATCCAGTGCCACTCGTTGCGCCAGTGGTGGAGGCGGTGCCTTGCTCGCATCGTGCGGACCCACCGCATCCGGGGCGTCACTCCCGAGTGGAACAGCAGGTGGAGCCACTCGTAGGCGGCCAGACCGGCGATGCCGGCGAGCGCTGCCGTCGCTCCGGCGCCGACGGCGTCGCCGCCGAGCAACGAGACCAGTCCGCCGACCACGGCGAACGCCCCCGCCCCGATGACGACTCCGTAGAAGCCGGCCTGGAACCAGCGCAGCATCATCCATCGTGCGTCACCCGGATCGCGATGGTGATGGCGATGGGCACGGGACGGGTCGAACGGGATCGGGCCGAGGCGTCCCGGTGCCTTGTGGAGCACATAGGTGTGGATACACCACTCCACGAAGGGGAACACGAGCGCCACGACCACCACGGCGAACACATCGAAGGGGCCGATGGGGCCGGCGGCGGTGCGCACCAGTGCCGCGGCGGCGGTCAGCACCACCACCGCACGCCCCGAACCCTCACCGAGGAAGACCCCGACGAGGGCGCGGTGGGTCGCCACTCCGCTCACGTCGTGGCGCGCTCCCCGGGACAACGGCATACGGGCAGTGTGCCAGAGCCGGCCACGGGACGGCCGACGCCCACCCCGGTCGATTCGTGTCCCCCCGAATCAGGTGGGGCCGTTCGGCCCATGCCCGGCCGGCGACCCGAGTCCGATGGGTGAGCGTGGATCCGCTCGACGACACCCGACGGGAGGAGATCGACGCGGCAGCGAGACACCCGTCGCTGCTCGCCGCCCTGGGCCTCGTCGCGTTGATCGCTCTCGAGGCCGCTCGTGAGGAGTGGTTCGTCCCCGTGATGGCCGGCCTCCCGCTCATGGTGTGGGTACTGCACTATCGGGTGCTGGCCGGGAGGATCCCGACCCTTCACCGAGCCGCGGTCTCCCAGGTCTTGCTGGCCGCCGATCTGGCGGCTGCCATCCACGTCACCGGTGGTGCCACGAGCTTCGTGATCTTCCTCGCACCGCTGCTCGGCATGATCCTGCTCGTCGTGTTCCCGGAACGCCGATGGATCTCGGTGATCGTGCCGTGCGCGGCGATCGGGATCGGCGCCACCGGGCCGACGGGTGCGGTCGACCCGGGACTCGCGCCGACCATGCTCGTCGTCGGCGGGCTGATGGCGGTCGCCACACCGGTGCTCGCCATGGCAGCCGTCGAGCTCGAACTGCGGGCCCGTGAACGATCCGTCATCGACCCGCTCACCGGGGCGTTGAACCGGCGAGCCTTCGATCTCCGGGCGATCGAGCTCGAGGCGGAGGCGTCGATGACCGGCGCACCGGTGTCGGTCATCGGGTTCGACCTCGACCACTTCAAGGCCATCAACGACACCTTCGGGCATGCCTGCGGCGATGCCGTGTTGCAGACCGTGGCCTACGAGGTCCGCAAGACGCTCCGCTCCTACGAACGCCTCTACCGGCTCGGTGGCGAGGAGTTCGCCGTCGTGCTCGCCGGTGCCGGGCGTCGTGATGCCGAGCTGCTCGCCGAACGCCTCCGGGCCGCCATCGACGGCGAGCTGGTGCCCGGCATCACCGTGTCGGCGAGCTTCGGGATCGCCTCCCACGACGGTGACGACCTCGATGTCGGCGAACTCGCCGAACGCGCCGATCGTGCCCTCTACCACTCGAAGACCGCCGGCAGGAACCGATGGACACACGAGGTGGAACTCGTCGAACTGGGTCGAACGACTCCCGTGTGAGCCCGCGATGTCCGAGAACTCTCCCCAAAACCTCAGACGGCCGGACGGGCCGACCGACCCAGTGAGGGTGCGGATCTCCCGAGGCCTCCCGGTGTTGAGCGTCAAGACGGTGCTCGCCCTGTTCGCCGCGCTCCCGCTCAGCGCCGGCCTCGGTCTGGCCGCCTGGGAGGCGAATCAAGCGAACGACGCCCGATCCCAGGCCGTCGAGATCGAACGTCTCGCCGCCGAACTGGTCGAGCTGACCGAGATCCGCTCGGCCGTCATCGACGAACGCAACTGGGTGTCCGGCATCATCGGGATCGAGAGCTTCGGCCTCACCTCCGATGCGATCGTCCCGTTGACCGGCATCGATCTCAACGCCGAGCGAATGGAAGCGGCGGAGCAGGTCGACCGTCTCGCCGCCGAGACGGGGCGCACCGACATCGCCGATCGGGTCGAGGCGTTGCGCATGATGAACGACGGGCCGACGATCGAGCTCGGGATCGGGAGGCTCACCGAGGTCGGTGAGGCCTACACCGAGCTCGAGCTCGAGATCGGGGCGGAGAGCAACGCCCGCCTCGACGAGCTCCTCGGTGCCGCCGGCGAGATCGGTGGCGCCGGCGACCTCGTGCCGTCGCTGCGCGTGCTCGAGCGATCCGCGACCGCGCGCGACTCGGTCGCGGTGGCGCTCACGGCCTATTTCTCCGCACAGTTCTCCGCTCTCGAGGGGCAGGACCGCGATTCGGCGACCCTCGTGGAGGCGCGCTCGAGCCTCCGGGAATCCCGGGCCGAGATCCGACGGGTCGCCGACGCCGATTCATCGGCCCTCCGCCAACTCGAGGCCATCGACCAACTCGAGTCGGTCGAGACCTTCGATGCCGCGGTCGACGTGCTCGTCGCCGACGCGTTCGGCGGTGACCTGGCCGCCGCCGACCTCGGTGCGGTGTTCGCGAATCTCGACGAGACCGTGGCGACGTTCCAGGCCGGCACCGATTCCTCCGCCGCCCACCTCGCCCTCGTGACCGCCGCTGGCGCCGACGTCGATCGGGCCGCCGCCGAGGTGAGCCTGGCCGCGCGCACGCGGGCGCTGCGGGTCATGGCCTTCGCCCTCGTGCTCGCCCTCGGCACGGTGTTGCTCACCATCGCCCTCATCCGCTCGATCGTGCGGCCCCTCTGGCTCCTCGCCGACGGCGCCGCCCGGATGCGACGAGGTGAGACCGATGCCGCGATTCCCGTCGAGGGAACCCTCGAGACCCGCCAGGCCGCCCTCGCGCTCAACGAGGCGGCCGCGAGCCTCGCACTGTTCCAGCACCACACCGAAGCCCTCGCGAACGGCGCACTCGACGAGATCGAGCTGTCGGACGATCCGGACGGCCCCCTCGAGACCTCGGTCCACACCGCCGTGCGGACGCTCTCCGAGTCGATCGCCGAACGCGAGGAGTTCCGTGACCGCCTGGCCTTCGAGGCCGCGCACGACGGCCTCACCCAGATCGCCAACCGCCGGGCGTCACTCGATCAGCTGAAGTCGGGTCTCGCCCGTGCCGAGCGCCGCGACGCCACGATCGCCCTGCTGTTCATCGACCTCGACGGGTTCAAGGACGTGAACGACCGATTCGGTCACCGTGCCGGCGATCTCGTCCTGCGGCGCACCGCCGACCGACTCGCCGTCTGCCTCCGCGACGGCGACCACCTCGGCCGGCTCGGAGGCGACGAGTTCCTCGTCATCCTCGAAGACGTCCAGGGGGTCGGCCGGTGCCTCGAGGTCGCCGAGCGGCTCCTCGCCGAGTTGTCCCAACCGATCGAGATCGGCACCCTCGAGCTCACGCCACGAGCGAGCATCGGCATCGCCATGAACGACGTGCCGGGAACGACACCGTCGACGATGCTCCACGAGGCCGACCTCGCCGTCTACGAGGCCAAGGCCGCCGGCCGCAACGCCATCCGTCTGTGCGACGACCACCTGCGGGCCAAGGTGGCCGACGAAGCACGGCTCGCGGAGGAACTGCGAGCAGCGCTCGACGACGATCAGTTCGAACTCTGGTACCAGCCGCTCGTCGAGGTGGGCTCCCTCGACGTGGTCGGCCACGAGGTGCTCGTCCGGTGGCAGCACCCGACCCGTGGGCTCGTGACCCCGAACGAGTTCATCCCCTTCGCCGAGCGGAGCGACCTCATCCTCGACATCGACCGGTGGGTGCTCGAGCACGCCATCTCACGACTCGCCGACGACGACCACGCCGGGATCCGATCCATCAACGTGTCCGGCCGCCACCTCGGCAGCGACTCGTTCCTGGCCGACGTGATGGGGCCGATCCGGCGCTGGGGCATCGATCCGAGCCGGATCGAGATCGAGGTGACCGAGAGCGCCGTGCTCGACGACCTCGACCGAGCCGGCGAGCGCCTCCAGGCGCTGCGGTCCGAAGGGGTCCGGGTCGCCATCGACGACTTCGGCACGGGATACGCCTCGCTGTCGCATCTCCAGATGCTGCCGATCGACGTGGTGAAGGTCGATCGAACGTTCACGAAGGACGAGAGCTCCCAGTCGCTCGCACGGCTGATCGTCGAGACCGGGCACCTCCTCGGGCTGTCGGTCACCGCCGAGGGTGTCGAGACCGCCGATCAGTCGGCCGCCCTCGAGGCGATGGGTGTCGACACCTTCCAGGGCTACCTGTTCGGGCGCCCCGAACCCGAGCCCCACCGGGTGCTGGCGTCGCAGACCGCCCGATCGAACTGACCCGGGCGTCGGGTCGGCTCAGCCGAGACCGGCGTAGACGGCCCGCACGATCGACTCGCCCCGCACATCCCCGAGCACCCCTTCGTCCATCCGGTTCATGACGTAGGAGATGGTCATCCGTCGGTCGCAGTCGACGATGATCACCGAGCCACCCCAGCCGCCCCAGTAGGCCACCCGGCCGTCGGGCACGTAGGGCACGGCGGCCGACGAGATGGCGTACCCCATCCCGAAGTGCACGTACTCCCCGAGCACGAGGTCGGGCCCTTCGGCCTGGGTCTCGAAGATCCGATCGATCGTGCCGGCGGAGAGCCGCTCGACACCGTCGAGCGTGCCGCCGTTGGCCACGAGCGCCTGGATCCGAGCGACGGAGCGGGCGTTGCCCTGACCGTTCGCCGCCCCGATCTCGGCCCGCCGCCAGGCGGGGTCGGACACGACGGTGGCGTCGAGTGGCGGGCCGGCGAGGGTCTTCAACACGATCGGGTCGACCGTGGCCAGGTCGATGTCGATCGCGGGTGGCGGGGTCATCTCCGCCACCCGTGCGTCGTGTTCGGGGGGCAGACCGATGTGGAAGTCGGCGCCGAGCGGACCGGCCAACTCCTCGGCGAAGAAGGAGCCGAGGGTGCGTCCGTCGATCCGTCGGACGAGCTCCCCGATGAGATGGCCCTGGTTGAGTGCGTGGTAGCCCGAGGCCGAGCCCGGCTCCCACCAGGGTGCCTGCGCCGCGAGACGGGCCGCCGCGGCCGGAGCGTCGTAGATGTCGGCGGTCACCACCGGTTGCTCCCAGGCCGAGACCCCGGAGGTGTGGCCGAACAGGTGCCGGACGAGCACACCCTCCTTGCCGTTGGCCGCGAACTCGGGCCAGTACGTCGCCACGGGCGCATCGAGATCGAGCAGGCCACGCTCCACGAGGACGAGCGCGCTCAGGAAGGTCATCGTCTTGGTGGTCGACCAGACGTTGACGATCGTGTCCTCCACCCACGGGCGGCTCCGGGCGGCGTCGGCGAACCCGCCCCACAGATCGACGACCATGTCACCATCGATCGTCACGGCGACCGACGCGCCGAGATCGGTCCCGGCGTCGATCGACGCCGACAGCAGCTCGGCGATCTCGTCGAAGCGTGGGTCCCAGGTTCCGTGGATCTTCGTCATGGTGGTCCTCCGTGTTCCGGCGATCGCACCGTAGGAGCGTCGACCGAGCGGCACCAGCGGCGAGCGGAACCGGCCCGGCTCAGGGCCCGGCGACCATCTCGGCGAACATCCAGCCCATGCTCGCCACCAGTGCGCCCAGGACGACCACGAAGAGCCACGGCCGGCGCTTGAGGAGGCCGACGACGAAGCCCACGGCCGCGAGGAGCCAGACGACCGCCGACAAGCTCATGGCCGTCCAGATCCGCGGAGCCTGTTCGGGCGTGACGCTGAGCAGGACCAGGAAGACCCCGAGCAGCCAGAGGGCCAGGAGCCCGCACAACACCAACCCGGTGGCGATCGCCCGCTTGACCGGGATGCGGCGGTCGTCGTGCGCCGTGTCAGCTCCATCGACGCGAGGTGGCCCGCCGACACCGGGTGGTGGAGCCGCGACGGGCTCCGGAGGATCCGGTGGATTCGGCGGTGCCACCCATCCTCCGGTCATGAGGCGACCGTAGTGCTGACGCTCCGACGTGTCAGCCGATCAGCGCCTTCTCCACGGTCGGCGTGTGTCCACCAAGACGATCGACATCCTCATGGTCACCGCCGCCGCCATCGGCCTGACGCTGATGGCCGCATCGACCGTCGTCGAGGTCCCGTTCATGGGCGGCGTCGTCTTCTGCGGCGTGGCGAGCCTCCTGCTCGTGACCCGCGAGTCACGCCTTCGGGCCGAGCAGGACGGTTGACCCCGGCGGCGGAATGACCGCCGCCCGGCGGCGGGTTCACCCGCCATGCCGGTTCGCCCCGCGCTCGTCGCCCTCACACTCGGACTCATCGGATCGGCGTGCGGCGCCGTCGTCGCGTCCCCAGCGGTCGATGACGGGGCGACCCGCCCGCTCGCCGTCGGTGATCCCGGCGCGATCCCCGCACCCGACTCGTCGATGCTCGCCGTCGATCCGAACGAGATCGTGTTCGACACCTTCGACGGTGGCTCGATCCGATTCCCCGACGCCAGCGCCGCCGATCGTGAGCGCCTGCTCGATGCGATCCGGCCGCTGGACGCGCCCGACTACGAACGAGCCGACGAGGTCGACTGGTTGACCCCTGACGATGTCGTCGTGGGGTACGTCGACGACGACGGCGATGCCTGGGCGTATCCGACTCGCATCCTCGACCGCCACGAGATCGTCAACGACGAACTCGCCGGCCGCCCGCTCGTCGTCACGTGGTGCCCGCTGTGCGGCTCGGGCGTCGTGTTCGATCGTCGGCTCGGCGACCGCACCGTCTCGTTCTCGAACACGTCGGCTCTGTTCGAGAACGACATGGTGATGGTCGATCGCGAGACGGGCAGCTACTGGTGGCAGGTGGCGGGACTCGCCATTCTCGGCACGATGGTCGACCGCGAGCTCGAGCTGATGGCGTCGGAGACCACGACGTTCGGCCGGTGGCTCGATCGGCATCCCGACTCCGCCGTGCTCGCCCGTCCCGGCGGGCGTGGCTACGGACCGAACCCGGTGTCGGCCTATGCCGATGTGCTCGACGGCGGTCGCACGCCGTTCCCGGTCTCGGACGGGGTGCTCGAGGACGCCCGACTGCCGGCCTCGACACCGGTGATCGTGGTCGAACTCGACGGACGCCGCCTGGCGTGGGCCACCGCACCGGCTCGGACCGAGACGATCGAAACAGGTGGGATCGTCTACGAGGTCGTGCTCGACGGACGTGGTGGACGGGTCGTCGACCCGGAGGGTCGCGCCGTCCCGTCGCGGGCCGCCTACTGGTTCAGTGTGGTCTCGGTCGATCCGGACGTCGAGCTGGTCGCCGGCGACGGCTGAGCGTGCGGCCGAGGCACCCCACCGGCGACCGAACTACGTTCGGCCGATGGTCTCCGGTTCGTCCCTCCCGTTCGGCACCTCCGAGTTCGGGGGCACCGTCGCCCGTCTGATCGACGACGCGGTGGCCTCCCGCCTGGAACGACGGGAGGCACCCTCGGCGACGAACGTGGTGCTGGTCATGCTCGACGACGTCGGCTTCGGGACGTGCTCGACCTTCGGCGGCCCGGTGCCCACCCCGACCGTCGACCGGGTGGCCACCGCGGGGCTGCGGTACAACCAGTTCCACACGACCGCCCTCTGCTCGCCGACCCGGGCGGCGCTGCTCACCGGCCGGAACCACCACCGGGTCCACATGGGCGGCATCACCGAGATCGCCAACTCGTTCCCCGGCTACGACTCCGCCCTGCCACCCGAAGCGGCGACGGTGGCGCAGGTCCTGCGGGCGCACGGCTGGGCCACGGGAGCGTTCGGCAAGTGGCACCTGACCCCGTCGTGGGAGCAGAGCCCCGCGGGCCCCTTCGACCGATGGCCGACGGGGCTCGGCTTCGACCGGTACTACGGCACCATCGGGGCCGAGGCGTCCCACTGGGAGCCCGCCGTCTATGACCAGACGACACCGATCGAGCCCTACGTCGGCCGGGACGACTACCACCTCACCGAGGACCTCGCCGACCAGGCGAGTGCCTGGATCCGACGCCACCACGCCGCCGCTCCCGACCGGCCCTTCTTCTGCTACTTCGCTCCCCCGGCGGTGCACACACCCCATCACGTGTGGCCGGAGTGGATCGAACGGTTCCGGGGCCGCTTCGACGACGGCTGGGACGCCCTGCGCTCCGAGATCCACGAGCGCCAGCTCGAGCTCGGTGTGATCCCTCCCGGCACGACCCTCACCCCCCGGCCCGACGAGGTCCCGGCGTGGGACGACTACCCCGATCGGTACAAGCCGGTGGCCTCGCGGCTCATGGAGGTGTTCGCCGCCTTCCTCGCCCACACCGACGCCCAGGTCGGTCGGGTGCTCGACACCGTCGACGAGCTCGGGCTCGGCGACGACACCCTCGTGGTCTATCTGACCGGCGACAACGGGGCCTCGGCGGAGGGCACCGTGCACGGGGCGTGGAGTGCCCCGTCGTTCCAGAACGGCGTGCACGAGGATCCCGAGTGGCTCCTCGAACACATGGACGACTTCGGCTCGGCTCGATGCGAGAACCACTTCAACGTCGGGTGGGCCTGGGCGCTCGACAGCCCCTTCCAGTGGATGAAGCAGGTGGCGTCCCACTTCGGCGGGACCCGCAACGCCATGGCCGTCTCGTGGCCGGCGGGCATCGACGACGCCGGGGGTCTGCGCAGCCAGTTCCACCACGTGATCGACCTCGCCCCGACGATCTACGACGTGTGTGGTGTCGAGCCGCCGGCGGCGTTCAACGGCATCGAGCAGATGCCACTCGACGGGGTGTCGATGCGCTCGACGTTCGACGATGCCGACGCACCGAGCGAGCGCACGTCGCAGTACTTCGAGATCCTCGGCAACCGAGCCGTCTACGAGGACGGCTGGATCGCCTCGTGCTTCCACGGCCGGGTGCCCTGGATCCGGATGACCGCCTACGAGTTCGACGGACCCGACGAGGTCTGGGAGCTCTACGACATCCGGGACGACTTCTCCCAGTCGGTCGATCTGGCCGAGGCCGAACCGGAGAAGCTGGCACACCTCCGACGACGGTTCGACGAGATCGCCGCGGACGCCGGGGTGTATCCGCTGCGTGACGCGGGCACCCGCCGCGGTGGCGAGCGGAGCGTGCCATCGAGCCTCGGGCGGCGTTCGAGGATGACCTACACGGCCGACCACGTCCGGCTCCCGGAGAGCTCGGTGATCAACATGAAGAACGCGTCGTCGGAGATCACCGCCGAGATCGAGGTGGGCGAGGACGGAGCGGTCGGAGTGATCGCCTGCCAGGGCGGCAACATGGCCGGCTGGTCGCTGTATCTCGACCCCGACGGCGTGCCGACGTACCTCTACAACTGTTTCGGTCACGAGCTGACCTACGTGCGGGGCGACGGCCCGTTGGCGCCCGGTCCGCACACCCTTCGGATGCTGTACCTGCACGACGGTGGCTTCGGGACCGGTGGTGAGGTGCGCTTCTTCGTCGACGGTGCCGAGACCGAGCGGGCGCGACTTCCCCGCACCGTGCCCGTCGTGTTCAGTATGAGTGGTGAGACCTTCGACGTCGGACGGGACACCGGGGCGCCGGTGGGGCCGTACCACGACGGCTTCCCCTTCACCGGCGCCATCCGGGGCGTGACCCTCGAGCGGTTGTCCGAACCGGATGCCGAGGTGCGCCGACAGATGGCCGACGGCGAGTTCCGAGCCGGACTGAGCACGCAGTGAGCAGCGACAACACTGAGCACGCAGTGAGCAGCGACAACACCGAGCACGCAGTGACCAGCGACAACACCGAGCACGCAGTGACCAGCGACCACACCGAGTACGCAGTGAGCAGCGACAACACCGAGCACGCCGGGCGCACGGTCGCCCAGCTCACGGTCGAGGCGCTGCGCCTCGCCGGCGTCGACACGCTCTACTGCATCCCGGGGGTGCAGAACGACGAGTTCTTCGACGCACTCGTCGACGCACCCGACATCCGACCGATCGTGTGCCGCCACGAGCAGGGCACGTCCTACATGGCCCTCGGCCATGCCCAGGTGACGGGCGAGGTGTCGGCCTGTGCGGTGGTGCCCGGGCCCGGCATGTTGAACGCCGCAGCCGGTCTCAGCTGCGGGGACTGGGCCGGGGGTCGAATCCTGGCCGTCGTCGGTGCGATCCCCGAGGCGGTCAAGGGTCTCGGCCGGGGCGTCCTGCACGAGATGACCGACCCGACGGCGATCCTCGCCCAGGTCACCGAGCACGCCGCCCATGTCGGAGGCGGTGCCACGGCGGTCGCGACGATGCAGACCGCGCTCGACACCCTGGTGGGCGGCAGCCCGCGTCCGGTGAGCCTCGAGGTCCCGGTCGACGTGTGGGGCCAGGCCGTCGACGGACCGCTGCAGCCGCCCCATGCCGAACCCGTGATCGCCGACGACACGTCGATCGAGCGGGCCGCCGCCGCGATCGCGGCGGCCGAGCGACCGCTCGTCGTCGTCGGTGGTGGCGCCCAGAACGCGGCGGCCGAGGTCCGGGCGCTCGCCGACCTCCTGCAGGCTCCGACGTTCACCCGTCGCCAGGGCCACGGCGTGATGGACTGCCGGGACCCGTTGTGGGTGCCGCTCACGGCGGGCCGGGAGTTCTGGCGCGACGCCGACTGCGTGGTCGCGATCGGAACCCGCCTCGAGTTCCCGATGCACTGGGGCCATGACGAGGCGATGACGTTCGTGTCGATCAACATCGACGAGCGTCACCTCGACCTCTACGACCTCGACCCGATCGCCCTCCACGGCGACGCCGCTCCGACGCTGCGACGCCTGCTCGACGCGCTGCCACTGGAGCCGCGGGCGTCGCGGGCCGCCGAGGCGGCTGCCGCCCGGGCCGCGTTCGACGACGCGACCGCCCACCTCGAACCGCAACGGTCCCTGCTCGATGCCGTCCGCTCCGCACTGCCCGACGACGGCATCGTGGTCGAGGACGTGACCCAGCTCGGCTTCGCCGCCCACCTGATGTTCGAGTTCCGCCACCCCCGCTCCTTCCTGACCACCGGCACCGTCGGCGCCCTCGGTGCCGGCGTCGCGCACGCGATCGGCGCCCAGGTCGGTGCGGGTGATCGCAACGTGCTCGGCCTCGTCGGAGACGGCGGCTTCGGGTTCACGGCGATGGAGCTCGCCACCGCGGCGCAACACGACGTCCCGGTGACGATCCTCCTGCACGAGAACGGCGCCTACGGCAACGTGAAGCGCATCCAGACGAACCGGTTCGGCCCCGATCGCACGATCGCCTCGACGCTCGAGAACCCCGACTTCGAGGCCTTCGGGCGATCGTTCGGCATCGACACCCGTCGAGCCGACGGCCCCGAGGCCCTCGAGACCGCCCTTCGGGATGCCTTCGACCACGACGGGCCGTCGTTGGTGATCACCCGCACGGGTGACGTGCCCGATCCGTGGCCGTTCCTCCGCATGGCTCGCGTCCGGGGCTGAGCCCGGGTCAGCGCCGGGCCCGATCGAGCGCCACGGCGAGTGCATCCACGCTGGACGTCTCGATCTGCACCGGGACGCCGACCACCTCGAGTGCGGTGCCGTCGACGAGTCGATAGACCTCCATCGAGAGCTGGACCTCCACCCCGCCGGGGAGCACGAAGGGCACCGTGTCGGAGAGGATGCCCTCCGACCCGGGACCGATCACCGTGGCGTCGGCGCCCGCGAGCAGCCCCGCACCGAGGACCTCGGCGGCGCTGGCCGTGAGGGGGTCGACGAGGACGAAGACGGGCGCATCGCTGCGGACCCGGTCGGACGGCTCGACGGCGATGGTGACCCGGGTGCGCTCGGGAGCGGCGAAGGACTCCTCGGTGTAGAGGTCGCGGGCCTCGGGCACGAAGCGGGAGACGACCTCGAGCGAGACCGAGTCGGTGCCGCCGGGGTTTCCGCGGAGATCGATGATGATCGACGACGCGTCGGCGAGATCGGTGAGCGCGAGGTCGAGGCTGTCGGCGATCGCCGCACGGTCGGCGGCGGCGTCGAGATCGTCGGGGTCGACGGCCTCGAACCCGGCCAGCCGAGCGATCCGCAGGTAGCCGATCCCGTCGTCGGTCCGGGCCCACTCGAGGATCCCGTACGGGCCGGCGGTGAGCTCACCGAGCCGCTCGGTGGCGTCCCGGCGGCCGGCCTCCACATCGGCCTCGAGTGCGGCGAGCTCGGCGATCGCCTCCGCCGTGGGCGGAAGGCCGAGGTCGATGGCGGTGTGCCCGTCGTCGAGATCACGGACGAGCTCGGCCATGGCGAGAAGAAGCGGTTCGAGGTCGTCCGCCCCGCCGAGCTCCAGGATCTCCTCCGCCCTGGGCTCCCAGTCGATCCCCCGTTCGGCGAAGAAGGGGTAGTGGGTGTCGAACAGACCGACGAAGCTCTCGGCGAGCAGGCGAGCATCGGGCTCGGCGGGATCGGCACAGGCGTCGGGCAGGGCCACCCGATCGAGCACGTAGGCCGCGTCGTCGATCGTGGCGGTGGCCGTGTCGCCGTCGACGACCAGATCGTCCAGCTCCGCGAACGGGAGCGAGACACACCCCGGTCCGGCCACGAGATGCGCGAGACCCTGTCGGCCGTCGCGGATCTCGACGTGGTAGCCGTAGCCGACGATCTCCCACACACCGTCGGCCGGGTCGATGATCGGCGGGGCCTCGGTCGAGGTGGTGGTCGGTGCGCTCGTGGTGGTGGGCGGGGCCGTCGTGGTCGTCGTGTCGTCGATCTCGATCACGACCTGCACGGCGTCGGAGCTGCACGCGGCCAGGCCGGCCACGGCGAACAGCGGGACGACGAGCGCACGACGGCTGCGGCGGCGCGGATCGGACGGGTCGGTGGCGGCGGTCGGTTCACGGTGGGTCACGTCGCCAGCGTCGAGGACCGACGCCGATCGCCACATCGGGATTCACCCGGAACCCGTTCGGGGTCGTTCGGGGTCGCGCTCGGGGTGAACGGGGTCGCGGGTGCTCAGCCGTGGTGGCCGGGCTCCCAGCCCCGCTCGGCGAGCACCCGATCGCCGAAGGCCGTCGGCGACGGCTCGAGCTCCGTCGCCAGAGTGTCGTTCCAACGGTTGAGGAAGCCGAAGACCGCACACACCGAGACCACCGCGGCGATCTGGTCGTCGTCGAAATGCTCCCGGGCCGCCTCGACATCGGCGTCGCTCACCCCGTTCGGCACCCCGCCGGCGCCGACGGCGATCCGCAGTGCCGCACGCTCCGCATCGTCGAAGTGGTCGCTCGTCTCGAACGACCAGATCTCCGCCAGCTTCTCGGCCGGAACGCCGAGGCGTTCGGCCGAATGCCCCGTGTGGGCCTGGCAGTAGCGACATCCGGCCGCGGTGGAGGTGACGTGGGCGACGAGTTGCACGAGATCGGGTGGGATGAGCCCGTTCATGAACACGGCGCCGGCGAGCTGCTGGAACGCCGGCAGCAGGCCCGGGACGCGTGCCATGGTCGTCATCGAGTTCGGGACGAAGCCCATGAACTGTTCGGTCAGGGCGAACGCCTCGGCGAACTCGCCGAGGTCGGAACGATCGAGCGGATCCACACGGGCCATGACCCGATCCTCCCGTCCCGCCGGCGCTGACGCCAGCCGTCCCGCCGACTCGACACGACCGGAGGCGAGGATCGAGACTCGACGGATGGCGAACATGGCCGACGACCCCCGGATCGATCCCCGCATCAAGGCGGTGATGGGCCACCTCGTACCGGAGCCGAGTGAGGACGTGCCCGACCGCGAGA
Source organism: Acidimicrobiales bacterium (assembly GCA_020630195.1). Taxonomy (GTDB): domain Bacteria; phylum Actinomycetota; class Acidimicrobiia; order Acidimicrobiales; family SZUA-35; genus JAHDBV01. The sequence goes on along the minus strand of JAHDBV010000047.1, from coordinate 4,221 downwards.
CGCTGCTCGCCGTCGCGGCGAGTGACTCGGCCCGGGAGTACGCCGAGACCCGCAATCGGTTCTTCGACGCGATCGACACCGAGGACACGGCGTCGTTCGAGGGACTGAGGAGCGGCGAGTTCTCGTTCGTGTCCGAACCCGGCGGGCACTCGATCCGTGCCCGGTTCATCCGCCCGGACCACGACGACGTCGTGCCCTGCGTCGTGTACCTCCACGGCGGCGGGATGATGTCGATGTCGGCCTTCAACGGCCTGTACCACTCGTGGGGTCGGCTGATCGCCGCCAACGACGTGGCGGTCGCCATGATCGATTTCCGCAACAGCCTCGAACCCTCGACGGCCGAGGAGGTGGCGCCGTATCCGGCGGGCCTCGACGACTGTGTGAACGGCGTGCGCCACGTGCTCGATCACGCCGGGGAGCTCGGCATCGACCCGGGGCGGGTGGTCGTGTCGGGTGAGAGCGGCGGCGGCAACCTCACGCTCGCCACCGGCATGCGATTCCTCCGTGACGGGGACGACCGGATCGCGGGGCTGTTCGCGTTGTGTCCGTACATCAACGGGGCCTGGCCCGACGAGCGCTATCCCTCGTCGGTGGAGAACAACGGCTACCTGATCGAGATCCACTCGAATCGTGGCCGGATGGCGTACGGCATCGAGGCCTTCGACCGGCGCGATCCGCTCGCCTGGCCCGGGTTCGCCACCGTCGACGACGTCCGTGGGCTACCGCCGACGGTCATCAGCGTCAACGAGTGCGACCCGCTGCGTGACGAGGGGGTGGCCTTCTATCGACTCCTGCTCGCCGCCGGGGTTCCGGCCCGGGCCCGCGAGATGCTCGGCACGATCCACGGCACCGAGATCTTCTCGATCGCCTGTCCGGACATCAGCCGCGAGACCGCCTCGGCCATCGCCGAGTTCGCGTGGGGGTCCGGGGTCAGCTGATCCTGGAGCGGACGAGTTCCCAGCGTTCGTCGTCCGACATCCCGACCCGGCCGATGTAGGAGATCTCGCCGAGGTGGGGAAGGCGATGGGCCACGGCCGAGGTCTGGCGGAGTTCGGCGTCCATGTCGAGCAGGTAGAAGGCCTCGACGAAGCAGGCCACGGCACCGACCTGCTCGATCACACACTGGTGGTTCTCGAACTCGGGGTGCCAGATCGACTGGCGGGCCGCTTCGACGACGTCGTTCTCGGCCGCCATGGTGCGGTCGCTGCCGGAGATCACGAACCGTTCGACGGCCGCATCGGCCACGACGGCCCGCACCGGTGAGCCGGCCGGCACGTGGCCGTGCACGGCCATCGCGAAGTCCCACATCTGCTCGTCGGTGCCCGACCACTTCCCGGCGATCGCCTGCACGTAGTGGCGGTGGGCGGCGAGGCTGGTCGGGTCGGCCCGCAGCGCCTCGTCGAATCGGAAGGTGATCTCCTCCAGCGGGATCTGGAGACCCTTCCCGGTGGCGAGCAGCAGCGACCACGGGACGGGTGAGCCGGCATCGAGGCGCCCGGCGTCGAGCAGCAGCCGATCGGCACGACGCAGACAGTCGAAGAACGTCCGGAAGCCGTCGTCGCTGACGGTGTCGGCCCGACCCGAACCTCGAGCAGCCCAGCCACGGCGCATCAGCACCGACCCCTGGATCAACGCCGGGAGCGCTTCGGCGGGGTGGGCGGCGCGCCAGTGTTCGAGCCAGGTGTCGTCATCGTCGTGCAGCACCCCGTCGACGCACAGCGCCCGCTCGGCACAGGTCGGCGCAGCGCGGAAGGCGGCCCGCGCCGCATCCGCATCGTGCGCGTCGGTCGCCCGCAGGAAGGCCATCACGCCCGGCCGCAGGCGGGCCCGCTCCTCGAGGGTGGGCGGACGGGGTGTCTCGGGCATCGGGTCGTCCGCGCCGAGACCTCGTTGCAGCATTTTCGTGAGCAGTGCCATCGGTCAGCTCCCCGTTCCGACGAGTGGTGGTGGCGGGGCGGTCCGGGCCGGATCGGTGTGGTGGACCACGAGCTCCTCGGGCACCGAGCGGTCGATCCCGTTGACGAGGTCCCAGCCGTCGGCGTGGTCGTCGGCGTGGACACAGAGCACCGTGCCCTCACCGAACCAGACGATGCGTTGCCCGTCGGGGTGGGTGGCCATGCCGACGACGTCGGCGAACGGTGCCCGGAGCTCCGATCGGTCGGTGCGCACACCGAGCCCGGCGGTGCCGAGCTGGACGACCCGGCTCGGGTCGAGGGAGTGGGGGAAGTCCTGCACGGGTCCGATGTCGGCGAGAGGGTCGGGCACGGGCATGAACCGGCGGTCGCGGATGCCGCCCGCGGTGAGCAGGAGCTGGTTCTCGCGGAAGCGATCGACCATGGCCGTGACCTCGTCGACACCGATGGCACGGGCCCGGGCGACGATCTCGTCGAAGCGACGCCGCGGCTTGCCGAGCAACTCCCGGTCGGCGGCGTCGACGACGACGCCGACGCGTTGCATCGGGTCGGCGAGGTGCCGGCCGAGCTGTTCGACGTAGCGGTCGAGTTCGTCCTCGGCGACGCCCTTGTGGATCACGCGGGCGAGTTCGACCTGGATGCCTTCGGCGACGTCGTCGAGCTGCGCGTCGGCCGCGTCGGAGGTGATCTGGAGCATCGCCCGGTCGAGATCGAGGCGCATGGGTCGCACGTGCACGCCGTAGACGAGGCCGCGACGTTCGCGGAGCTCCTCGAACAACCGGCGTTGCAACACAGCGGCCGTGACGCCGACCGCGCCCGCGTCGGGCACGATCGCCGCGACGCTCAGCCCGTCGACGCGTTCGTGGAAGACGTGGCGACCCTCGTCGAGTTCGGGGCGAACGGAACGCAACGGGGCGCGGGTGCCCGCCGGGAGTGCGTCGAGTTCGAAGGCGAACGGGGTCGGCCCCGTCGACCAGCAGACGAGGTTGGCTCGGTTGAACCAGTGCCCGGCCCACCATGCCAGGCGTCGGGCGTCGGGGGTGACGAGGCCGAGTTCGGGGGCGTCGAGCAGACCGTGGCGCCGATTGCCGAGCAGGATCTGCGCCGACAGCGCGGTGGTCGATCGTCCACGCTGTTGGGCTTCGGCCTCGAGCACCCGGGCTTCGGTGGCGACGCGATCGGCCGGAAGCCCGGCGAGCGCGGAGGTGACCGAGGCGACGAAATGGCGCATCTCGGTCTCGGAGCCGCGGGCCGTGAACGTCGTGATGTCGGGCCCGGTGGCCCCGTTGAAGGGGAAGTCGACGTCGAGGCCGCTGAGTGCGAGGTGTTCGATGAGGTGGGTCACGCCACGGACGGGCAGTGGCTCGTCGGCGATCCCGACGCGGAACGACAGCCCCACGGTGTGGGGGCCCTCCACCGGCGCCCAGACCACGGGCACCTCACCCGCCGACATGTACTCGTACGTCATCCACCGAGAGTTCGGCCGATGTCGCCGGCCGCTTGAGCACTTCGATCCGCCGCCGAATGGCGCGGGGATCGTATGGCGGCATACGGTTTCGGAACGGACCGATCACCCGACGCCGGAGTACGCGAATGACCGACACGATGCCCGACCTCAGCGCCGCCGATCTGGAGCAGTTCCGGACCGATGTGGCGGCGTTCCTGGCCGAGAACACCAAGCCGAACGCCACCTACGAGGAGTGCCAGGCCTTCATGGCGAAGCTGGCCGACGCCGGCTTCGGCGGCATCGTCTACGACAGTGAGTTCGGCGGGGCCGGGCTCTCGAAGGCCCACGACCGCGTGTTCCGTGAAGAGGCCGCCAAGGTCCCGACGATGAGCAACGAGTTCATCATCAGCCACGGCATGTGCCTGCCGGTCCTCAACGACTTCGGCACCGAGGAGCAGAAGCGCACCTACATGCCCGACTGCATCGCCGGTCGGACCCTGTGGTGCCAGATGTTCTCCGAGCCGGGAGCCGGCTCCGACGTGGCCAGCCTCCAGACGAAGGCGATCCTCGACGGCGACGAGTGGATCATCAACGGCCAGAAGGTGTGGACGACCCTCGCCCACAAGTCGGACTACGCCGTGCTGATCGCCCGCACCGACCCCGAGCAGGTGAAGCACGCCGGGATCTCGATGTTCATCCTGCCGATGGACGCCGAGGGTGTGGAGGTCCGCCCGATCCACCAGATCGACGGTGGCAAGCACTTCAACGAGGTCTTCTTCTCCGACGTCCGCATCCCGAAGGACAACCTGCTCGGCGAGCTGAACAACGGCTGGAACCAGGCCACCGCCATGCTCATGTACG
>JAHDBV010000046.1 GCA_020630195.1 Acidimicrobiales bacterium | reverse complement strand
GCAGGGGACTTTTAATCCCAAGGTGCCGGGTTCGAGACCCGGGCGGCCTACCAGGCGTGGCGAGCGGCGTGAGCCGACACGAGGTGGCGGTCAGTCGTCGAGGCCGTCGAGCAGCGGGCCGAGCAGGCGCTCGAGCACGTCGGCGGGTTCGTTGCCGTCGTAGGGGGCCCAGAGCGGACCGCCGGTCCACAACTCGACGAAGCCGTGGACGAACGACCACATCGTGGCGAGCAGGTCGAGGGGGTCCCGGCCGCTCGCCCAGCCCGAGCGCTGGTGGGCCTCGACGAGGGCGAACAGTCCGAAGAACCCGCGTTCGCGGGCGGCCCAGAGATCGGCATCGTCGACCCGGGTGTATTCGAGGCGATCCATGACGACGAACGCCGAGGGCTCGGCCAGGGCGAACGCGAGGTAGGTCTGCGCGGCGGCGAACAGTGCCTCGCGGGTGTCGGCGTGGTCGGCGACGGCCACCTCGAACCGGTCGGCGACCCGACCCCAGGCCCGGGTGACGTACGCCGTCATCAGACCCGGCTTGTCGGAGAAGTAGTGGGCGGCGGCCGTGTGGGAGAGGCCCGCCTGCTGCCCGACGGACCGGAGGGTCACACCGTCGGCACCGCGCTCGGCGATGACGACATCGAGGGCGTCGAGCAGTCGCTCGCGGGTGCTCACGCCACCTCGACCCGGGTGCGGAGCCCGATGGCGAGGGCGACGGCGATCATGCCGATCGCGAGACCGTCGGCGAGCACCAGGGCCCGGCCGACACCACCGTCGGCGACGAGCGCGGCGACGAGGACCATGGCGAGCGGGTAGGGAGCGATGGTGGCGAGGTTGAGCTTCGCCCACGCCTCGATCGCCCGCCCCGGCAGGACCGCCCAGAGCAGCACGGCGTGACCGAGCAGGGCGACGCCGAAGGCACGCAACAACCACGTGGCGTCGACGCCGATCGCCTCACCGATCGCGCCCGGCAGGAAGGTGAGCACCAGTCCGCTGGCGGCGGAGAATCCGGCGTTCGAGGACAGGGCGCTGCGGAGCAGGGGCTGGTTCGTCATGGAACCAGCGTAGAGACTCGACTTTACTTTGTAAAGGCGCCGCCCCGACCAGGCGGTCCGGTGCCTCACCACACGCCGAGGCGACGGAGGAACGGGTTGGCGAATCGGCCATCGGGGTCGTAGCGGTGCACCAGCTCGACGAAGTCGTCGTATCGCTCGTAGCGCGAACGCAGCACGTCGGCGTCGAGGGCGAACAACTTGCCCCAGTGGGCTCGGGGCGAGAACGGCTCGAGGGCGGCCTCGATCGGCGCCTGGAGGGCCGCCACCTCCTCGGGGTGCTTCCTCCAGGTGAGGCCGATGCTCAGGCAGTCGAGCCCGTGTGCCGGACTGAGCCAGAGGTCGTCCGCGGCGACGGTGCGGATCTCCGAGCCGTACAGGTGCGGGGCGAGCCGCTCCCCCATCGCACGCAACGCCTCGATCGCGTCGACCGCGTGCTCCCGGGCGACGAACCACTCGCTCTGGAGCTCGTCACCACCGACCGAGGGCACACCGTCGAGACGGAAGTGGGCGAGGCGGTCGCACCACGGCCCCACGGTGCCGATCTCGGTGCGGTTCTCGTTCGGTGGGATGTCGGCGGGCTCGACGAGGCGGGCACCGGCGATCGACGCCGGCGGGTCGGCGTCGTCGACACCGACCCGGCACTTCCGCCAGATCAGCCGCGGCCGGGGTTCGGAGAACCCGACATGGAGGTTCACCGAGTAGGCGCCGGCCATCACCGCGTCGAAGTCGGCGAACAGCTCGTCCCACGACGGCGAGAACCACATCTCCTGCCACACCCGATAGCTCGGCTCCACGGCCAGGGTGAGGCGGGTGATCACGCCGAACGCGCCGAGACCGGTGGCCAGGGCGGGGAGATCCGGATGGTCGGCGCCGAAGGTGCGGACGTCGCCGGCGGCGGTGACGAGCTCGATCCCGACGATGGCGGCGGCCAGCATCCGGTTCGTGTCACCCGAGCCGTGGGTGCCGGTGGCCGTGGCACCGGCGACCGAGATGTGGGGCAACGAGCCGAGGTTGTGCAGGGCGACCCCCTCGGCCTCGAGGGCCCGGGCCACGCGGCCGTAGCTCCAGCCGGCGGGCACCACCGCCGTCATCGCCTCGTGGTCGACCTCGACGTCGAAGCCCAGGTCGTCGACCCGCACCTGCACCCCGCCCGGCGTGTCGGCGATGTCGTGGAAGCAGTGACGGGTGCCGAGCGCCTTGCGTCCCCCACCGGAGGCGACGAGGACCGACAACTGGTCGAGTGAGGTCGGCGCGACGACCCGCTCGGCGGTGTAGGTGACGTTGTCCGACCAGTTCGTCCGGGTCATACCCGCCAACGTCGCACGGTGGGTCCGGCACGCACCAGTGTCGGAATGGCGGAGGCGGCTCAGCCGAAGCGGGGCTCCGGGGCGCCCGAGGCGAGGCTGCGGTAGTGCTCGGGGCGACGATCGCGGATGATGCCCCAGGCCGCCCGGTCCTCACGGGACTGACGGTGATCCAGCTGGGCCATGATGATCTGCTCGCTGTCCCGGCCCGCCGTGATGATGTCCCGACCGCGGTGGTCGACGATGAACGACGAGCCGTAGAAGGTCAGCTCGTCCTCGGTTCCGATCCGGTTCGAGGCCACCACCGGCACGTGGTTGCACACGGCGTGGCCCTCCATGGCCCGACGCCACATGTCGGAGGAGTCGATGTCGGACAGGTCACCGATCTCGGAACCGATGGCGGTCGGGTAGAGCAGCACGTCGGCGCCGGCGAGGGTCATCGCCCGGGCCGCCTCGGGGAACCACTGATCCCAGCAGATGCCCACGCCGACCCGGCCCTGGCTGGTGTCCCACACCCGGAAGCCGGTGTCACCGGGCGTGAAGTAGAACTTCTCCTCGTAGCCGGGACCGTCGGGGATGTGGGTCTTGCGGTAGATGCCGAGCACCCGGCCGGAGTCGACGATCGCCACCGAGTTGAACAACGTGGCACCGGCCCGCTCGAAGAACGACACGGGGACCACCGCCTCGCGATCGGCGGTGAGACGGACGACGGCGTCGATCGCGGCCGACTCCTCGGCGGGCACCGCCCACTCGAAGAACCGCTGATGCTCGTACTGGCAGAAGTAGATGCCCTCGAACAGCTCCTGGGGGAGCACGATGTTGGCGCCGTCGTCGAGGGCGGCCTCGACCATGGTCAACATCGCATCGAGGTTCTCGATGCGATCCTCTCCGCAGGCTCGTTGCATCGCGGCAACCACGGGCGTCTGATTCATGATCGAGACACTACCGGTGGCCCGATCGGCCAGACTGCGCCGATGGCGTGGCGCATCCGACCCGAGTGGGAACCACACGAGCGCACCTGGATGTCGTATCCGTGCGACGTCCCGGTCCGCGCCCACGGCGCCGATGCGGCCTGGGTCGAGGTGGCGAACACGATCGTCGAGTTCGAACCGGTGACCATGCTCGTCCCGCCCGAGTTCGAGGCCGAGGCCGGCCGTCGGCTGGACGGGCGCATCGAGCGGATGCCGGTCCCGCTCGACTCGTGCTGGTTGCGGGACAACGGGCCGACGTTCGTGGTCGACGACGAGACCGGCACCCTCGGGGCGGTCTGCTGGACCTTCAACGCCTGGGGCCAGGGGTCGGACATGTACGAATACGACCTCGACGCGCGGGCGGGGCGGCTCGTGGCCGAGGCGGCCGGGGCCGAGATCGTCACCTCCGAGCTCGTGAACGAAGGCGGCGCGATCCACACCGACGGACGCGGACGCCTGCTGGCCACCCGCTCGGTCCAACTCGATCCCCGCCGCAATCCGACGTGGAGCGAGGCCGAGGTGGAGGCCGAGCTGCGACGCTGCCTCGGCGTCGACGAGATCGTCTGGTTCGAGCGGGGCCTCGAGGCCGACATGACCTCGTTGCGCGGCGGCTGGGGCACCAACGGCCACGTCGACGTGTTCGCCTGTTTCGCCGGCCCCGACACGATCCTCGTGCACACCCAACCCGATCCCACCGAGCCCGACCACACGATCTGTGACGACATCCGGGAGGTCGTCGACGGCCTGACCGGTTCGGCGGGCCAGCCGCTGCGGGTCCTCGAACTGCCGGCACCCGCCCGACGCGATCCGGCCGTGTTGAGCGACGACTCCTACGTGAACTTCGCGATCACGAACTCCTCGATCGTCTACGGGACCTACGAGGATCCGGCGGCTGACGAACACGCCGCCGCCATGCTCCAGTCGGCGTTCCCCGAGCGCACGATCGTGGGGGTCCCGGCCGGGCCGATCTTCGACAACGGCGGCGGCATCCACTGCATCACCCAACACCAGCCCGCCACGTGAACACCCCGTCGATCCGGCGGGCCGCGCCGGCCGACCACGACGCCGTGGTCGCCCTCGTCCGACGCTTCTACGAGGCCGACCCGCACCCGTTCGACGCCGGGGTCGTCACCGCCGGGCTCACACCGCTGCTCGAGGACGACCGCCACGGCACGGTGCTCGTCGCCGAGGACGACGACGGGCTCGTCGGCTACGGCGTGTTGACCTGGGGCTGGTCGATCGAGGGTGGCGGCCGGGAGGGGCTCGTCGACGAGCTGTTCGCGCTCGAGCAGGGTCGCGGCCACGGCACGTGGCTCCTCCGGGCCCTGCTCCGGGAGGCCGCCGAGCAGGGCTGTACCCGGGTGTTCCTCGAGACCGAAGCAGCCAACGACGCGGCCCGGCGCTTCTACCGTCGGCACGGGTTCGGCGCCGAGGACTCGGTCTGGATGGTGCACGAGCTCGGGTGAGTGCACGTGCATCGACCCCGTCGAGTCCGCGACGATGGTCCATGGCCGGATCCACCGTGTACTGCGAGGCACCGTTCCACTACGCGCCGCCGGGCGAGTTCGGCCGGGGTGGCACGCGAGCCGACGTCGTGCAGCCCGTGTTGGACGGACGGACGATCGACGACCTGTCGTGGGAGGCGAACGGGTTCGAGCTGATGCGCCACACCTCGGCGGTCACCGACTGGACCGACGTCGCGCATCTCGCCGAGGTGCACGGCCCCGAGGTCGAACAGCTCGCGATCGAGCGACTCGGCTGCGACGTGGCGATGGCGTACCCACCCATCGTGCGGAGCCCCGACGAGGCCGCCACGATCGAGGACTACAAGCCGATCCTGTTCGTCCACTCCGATTTCAGCACCGACTACGGCCCGATGACCTGGGAGCCGCACCGGCCCTACCGGGAGTTCATCGAACCGATCCTCGAACGAAAGGGCATGACCCAGGCCGACCTCCGGGACGCGAGCCGCCTGGCCATGATCCAGTTCTGGCGCAACATCGGCCCGGTCGAGGCCGATCACCCGCTCGCCGTGTGTGACCCGCACACCGTCGACCCCGACCGGGTGGTGCACACCGTGATCGACACCTACGGCGGCCGTCGGGTCGAGTTCGAGCTCTCGGCGTTCCTCCCGCCCCGCCCGGGCGACGACGACCGCTGGGTGACGTTCCCGCGCATGCAGCTCGACGAGGTGCTCGCCTTCCGCACCTACGACTCGGCGGAGATCGACGCCGGTCGGCCGCACTGGACGCCCCATTCGGCCTTCCGGGATCCGTCGGTGCCCGAGGGGCGGGCCCATTTCCGGGAGAGTGTCGAGATGCGGGCCCTCTGCGTCTGGACCTAGCGCGCCGGCAGCTCGCACCTCCGTCGCTCAGCCGAGCGGCTCGAACTCGAAGTAGACCCCGATCACGTCCGAGCACGGGTCGGAGTCGCCCCAGTCGAGCGGCACGCCGTAGGTCGGGTCGAAGTCGAACGAGAAGAACAACCCGGTGCACTCCGACCAGTTCCCCTCCCGGCCCGGGTCGTCCTCGATCTGACGGATCAGACCGTCGACGATCTCGAACGCGGCCTCCGGGGTGCGCGGCAGGGAATCCCAGGCGTGGTCGGCCGCCACGGTGTCGACCACGACGCCCCCGTCGACGGTCGTCTCGATGGCCGGCTCCGGGAGGTTCGTGAAGACCCGCCAGATGTAGCCGTCGGGCTCCGACGCCGCCCACCGGTCCTCGGACGCCGCGAGCTCGGCCCGGGCATCGACGATGTTGTCGAACCGCAGCTCGCCGTCGAGCGTGACCTCGTCGGCCGGTTCGTCGGATCCGCGGGCGACGGCCACGGCCCCCGCCACGATCAGGGCGACGAAGAAGACGATGATGAGACGGCGCATGCCCGTTGGACGTCGGCCGAGCGGCATCCGGTTCCCGCTCAGCGGACATTCCTCCACAACGCCGTCGAGCTCGCCATGGCCAGCACGATCGCACCGGCCAGCGCCGCCTCGATCGAGGCCGCCAGGGCGATGGTCGTGAGGATGGTCGGCATGGCCATCCCCGGGTAGGCGAGCAGGTAGAAGGTCGAGGCGAGCGCACCCCGCCGGTCGTCGTCGGCCATCTCGCCGAGCAGCGTGAGGCAGCCCGCCGTGAGCACACCGGACGATCCACCGAGCAGCACCGTGGCGGGCAGGACGGGCGCCCAGGTGCCGGCGGCGAAGCCCCAGAGCCCGAGCAGGTAGCCACACGCACCGCCGAGCAGCGCCAGGGGCAGCGCCCGGGTGACCGGGACGCGGGCCAGGATCGGACGGGCGAGCAGACCGGCGAAGGCGGTGAGGGCACCACAGGCCGCAGCGATCACGACCACGCCCGATGACACGAACTCACCGACGAGCACCGGCAGGAGGGCGAACCCGACCGACGGGAACCCGAACACCCACACGGCGGCCGGCACGACCACCGTCAGGAAGCGGCGCCGGGACGCCGCCGGGACACCGAGGTCGACACGGAGCCGCCCACCGGGCACCCGGGGCCGCGGGTCGGGCACGGGCCACAGCACGATCAGGCCCACCGCCATCAGGGCCACGTGCACGAGGAACGGTGAGACGAGCGGGGCGAGGTCGAGCACCTCGAACAGCGCCGACACGGGTGGTGCGCCACCGAAGCCGGCGAAGGTCAGCAGCGTGGTGAGCACGGCGGCACGCTGCTCGGCACCACGCCCGGCCACCTCCTGCAACCACGCCGCCGCCACCCCGAGGGCCGCGCCGGAGACGACTCCGAGGAAGAACCGCCCGATGAGCAACAGGGCGAAGCTGTTGCGTCCGGGGATGAACACCAGCGACGCGACGATCGACAGCAGCCCGGCCGGCAGCACGACGGCCCGTCGTCCGATCCGATCCGACAGCGGCCCGGCGACGAGCAGGGTGGCGAGGATGCCGACCACGTAGACGGTGAAGATCGTCTGGCTCTGCCAGACGGTGAGATCGAGGCGTTCCCGGTAGGTGACGAGGAACGGGGTCGACACGTTCGTGCCGTAGGCGATCGCGAAGAGCCCGAACGCGACCCGTTTGCCGTGGGAGGAGAGCCCCGGTGTGCTCACCCGGACGTCACATCGGCCCAGGCGGCGAGGAAGCGGTCGTTCTCCTCCGGGGTCGAGATGGTCACCCGGATGCCCTCGCCCGTGAAGGGGCGGGTGACGACCCCGCGGCGTTCGAGCTCGACGAACCAGCCGTCGGTCCGCTCACCGGTGTCGAGCCAGACGAAGTTGGCCTGCGACGTCGGCGGCGCCCAACCGAGGTCGGTGAGGGCGGCCACGACCCGGCTCCGCTCGGCGAGCAGCACCGCCACCCGTGCATCGACCTCGGCCTGGTGGTCGATGGCGGCCAGCGCACCGGCTTGGGCGAGTGCGTTCACGGCGAACGGCGCCTGGGTCTTGTCGACCGAGGCGATCAGGTCGGGATGGGCGATGGCGTAGCCCACACGCAGCCCGGCGAGGCCGGCCGCCTTCGAGAAGGTGCGGGTGACGATCACGTTCGGGAATCGGGGCAACAGGTCGGTGACGGGGTCGCCGAGGGCCGGGTCGGCGAACTCGCGGTAGGCCTCGTCGACGCAGACGATCACGTCGTCGGGCACACGAGCACAGAACTCGGCCAGCTGCGCGGTGGTCACGGCCGTACCCGTCGGGTTGTTGGCGTTGGCGAGGAAGACGAGCTTCGTCGACGGGGTGATGGCGTCGGCCACGGCGTCGAGGTCGACGATGTGGTCGACGAGTGGGACGGTCACCGCCGTCCCGCCGACGAGCTGGGTGTAGACGGGGTAGACCTCGAACGACCGCCAGGGGTAGACGACCTCGTCGCCGGCGTCGACGAAGGTCAGGAAGAGCTGCTGGAGGATCCCGGACGAGCCGGGGGCGACCGTGACGGCCTCGGCCGCCACGCCCAACTGGGCGGCGAGCGCGGCCCGCATCGCCGTGGCCCGGTGGTCGGCATAGCGGTTGATGCCCGCAGCGGCCGCGGCGATCGCCTCGACGACCCCGGCGATCGGCGGCATCGGGTTCTCGTTCGACGCGAGCTTGATCGCGTCGGTGATCCCGTGCTCCGCCTCGGCCTGTTTCGCGTCCTTGCCCGGCCGGTACGACGGCATCGCCGCCACGGCCGGTCGTACCCGTCCGATCGTCATCGTCGACCCCTCTCACGTCGTCGGCCGCACGCTATGCGACACCGCTCGTCGTGACCGCATGTGGGGTCACCACCTACCATTCGGCCATGACCGACACACAGCTGCCGCCGACCGAGGCCCCGCCCCGGGCCACGTTCACCTCGTTCGCCGAATCCACCAAGGAGGACTGGGACCTCATCGTGCCCCAGCTCCAGGTGACCCAGAGCCACGTGGCCGACCGTGTCATCCAGCTCATGAGCGACCTCGAGTCGGACCACGGTGGCTTCCCGGTCAACCGGCTCGAGCACTGTCTCCAGACCGCCACCCGCGCCGAGGAGGACGGCCGGGACGAGGAGTACATCCTCTGCGCCCTGCTCCACGACATCGGCGACACCCTGTCGCCGTTCGCACACCCCGACATCGCCGCCGCGATCCTCAAGCCATTCGTGTCCAAGGCCAACCACTGGATGGTCGAGAAGCACGGCATCTTCCAGGGCTACTACTTCTGGGACTACATCGACGGCCTCGACGGCAACGCCCGCGAGGCGTTCCGTGACTCGGAGTACTTCGACTACACCGAGGAGTTCTGCGCCAAGTACGACTCGGTCGCCTTCGACCCCGCGTACACCTCGGCGCCCCTGTCGCACTACGAGCCGCTGATCCGCAAGGTGCTGTCGCCCACCACGGTCACCGACTGAGGTGCGCCTCGCCACACTCCGCCACCTCGGCGGGACCCGGGCCGCCGTCCGTGAGGGCGAGGCGTATCGACTGCTGCCCCACACCGATGTCGGTGAGGTGCTGCGGGACGGGGCGATCGATCGACTGGACGGACTCGACGGCGGCACGGTCACCGTCGCCGAGGCCGACCACGCACCGCTCGTCACACGGCCCGACAAGATCGTCTGCGTCGGCGTCAACTACGCCGACCACATCGCGGAGATGGGTCGGGAGGCGCCCGGCGCCCCCACCTACTTCGCCAAGTACGCCCGGGCCCTGATCGGCCACGGCGACGACATCGCACTGCCGGCCCCCGACGTGTCGACCCACGTCGACTGGGAGGTCGAGCTCGCCGTCGTGATCGGCCGGGAGCTCCGCCACGCCACACCGGAGCAGGCCCTCGCCGCCATCGGCGGCTTCACGGTGCTGAACGACGTCTCCGTCCGGGACTATCAGCGACGCACGAGCCAGTTCCTCGCCGGCAAGACCTTCGAGGGCACCACACCGGTGGGCCCCGAGCTCGTCACTCCCGACGAACTCCCCGCTCCCGACGGGTCGGGACTCGCCATCACCTGCACCGTCGACGGTGAGGTGAAGCAGCAGAGCTCGACCTCCGAGCTCGTGTTCGGAGTGGTCGACATCCTCGTCGACCTCTCCCGCGTGATGACCCTCGACCCGGGGGACGTCATCGCCACCGGCACCCCCGGCGGGGTGGGGGCGGCCCGCACCCCTCCCGAGTGGTTGCAGGCCGGCCACGAGGTGCGTTGCACCATCGAGGGCGTCGGCGAACTCGTGAACCGCTGCGGGTGACCACGGCCCACACCCGTCCGGCCCGGCAACGGTCGGAGGCCATCGCCGTCGCGGTGATCGCCGGACTCGCGATCGTCATGGCGTTCGGTGTCGAGGCGGCCCTGCCCGCCTTCGACGAGATCGACACCGACATCGGCTTCTCCGATCGGGGGTGGTCGACGTCGCTCACGGTCACCACGTTCCTCGCGGGCATGGGCGTGGGCACCCTCGTGTGGGGGCCGCTCGCCGACCGGTTCGGGCGGCGCAGCACCCTGTTGCTCGGTTGCGCCGTCGGCGGCCTCGGTGCCCTCGCCACCGCCGCGGTCGACGATGCGGTGGCGATGCTGGTGGCGCGGGCCGTGTGGGGGGCCGGGGCGGCCGCGCCGGCCAGCCTCCGCAACGCGATCGCGCGAGACCTGTTCGACGGCGACCGACTCGCCCGGGTCGCCACCATCGCCAGCGCCGTGTTCCTGATCGGCCCCGTCCTCATGCCCCTCGTCGGTGAGGGGATCCTCGTGGTCGGGAGTTGGCGCACGATCATGCTCATCGGGGCCGGACTGTTCGGCGCCGGGGCGCTCGGAGTCATCTGGTTCGGCGAGACGATGGATCCGACCCACCGGCGGCCCCTCGCTCCGGCCGCGCAGCTCGCCGGGCTCCGATCGATCCTGCGGACCCGCTCCGCCCTCGGCGCCATGGGCGCGGCGATGTTCCTCGGCGGCGCGTTCTTCCACTACCTCGGCTCCGCCCAGCCGATCGTGGCCGATCGCTACGGGCGCCCCGGGTGGTTCGCCGGGATCTTCGCCCTCTCCGGACTGGTGATGGCCACGAGCCTGCTCGCGAACCGCTGGTTCATCGGACGGTTCGGTGCCCGCCCCGTGGGGCTCGGCGGCTCGGTCGCGTTCATCGCCGTGTCAGCCATCGGCGCGGCGGTGACGATCGCCGGCGACGGGCTCCCCTCGTTCTGGGTGTGGGTCGTGTGGGTCTGCGCCGCCAACGGGCTGAACAGCATCCTCACCCCCATCACGACCGCACTCGCGCTCGACCCACTCGGCGAGCAGGCCGGCACCGGGGCCTCGTTGCTCGGCTTCGCCCAGCTCGGCCCCGGAGCGCTGCTGGCTGCCGTGCTCGACGGTCGCCTCGGCGACGACACGATCACGGCGATGCCGGTCGGCATGGGGCTCTACGGCCTCGCCGCCCTCGCCTGTCTCCACCTCGGCGGCGACTGACGCCCCACCCGTTGCCGGGGACCCGAAAACGCGACGAGGCCCGGGCCGGAGCCCGGGCCTCGCTCGACGCAGATCCGGCTCAGGGCCGGAGTGATCTCAGCCCTTGGCCTCGATGAAGGCGTCGGTGAAGTTGATCTCGAAGTCGCCGGTGTCGGAGATGAACTCGAGCTTCGACTGATCCTGCGGGTACACGATCGGGTCCTCGAGGACCTCGGGATCGATGAACGGCTCGGAGGCGGCGTTCGGGCTGGCGTAGTAGTTCCAGTTCGTCAGCGCCGCACCGTTCTCGGCGTCGAGCAGGAAGTTGATGAAGGTGTGGGCGGTGCAGGGGTGCGGCGCATCGGCCACGACGGCCATGTTGTCGACCCAGCGGGTGCCACCTTCCTGCGGCACGAAGTAGGTGAAGTCATCGGGGTTGTCGGCCTCGTCGAACTGGACGAGGAAGTTGCCCGAGTAGCCGTGGGCGATCACGGTCTCACCGGTGCCGAGCAGCTCGTCGTACTGATCCGACTCATAGGCGGCGAGGCGGGTGGTCGCCTCGGCGACGAGGGCCTTGGCCTCCTCGAGCTCGCTCTCGCTCGTGGTGTTCAGCGAGTAGCCGAGGTACTTCAGGGCGGCGCCCATGGTCTCCCGGGGATCGTTGAGCAGCGTGATCTGGCCACCGAACTGGTCGGCCAGCGCCGGGTCGAAGATCAGGCCCCAGGTCTCGGGCACGTCGCCGACGACGGCGGTGTTGATGCCGAGGCCCGTGGTGCCCCACTGGTACGGCACCGAGTAGGTGGCGTCGGGGTCGAACGGCAGGCCGGAGGCGAACTCGTCGGACAGGTTCGACAGGTTCGGGATCGCGTCCTTCTGGATCTCGGCGATGTCGCCGGACTCGATGAGGATCGACACCATGTAGTCGGACGGCACGATCAGGTCGTAGCCCGAGCCACCGGCCGAGATGATCGGCTGCATCGCCTCGTTCGAGTCGTAGGTGTCCTGGGTGACGGTCACGCCGAACTCGGCCTCGAAGGCGGTGAGCAGTTCGGGGTCGATGTACTCGGCCCAGTTGAAGAAGGCGAGATCGCCGTCGGTCTGACCGGCGGCACAGGCCGCGGCGTCGCCGCTGGCCGATTCGCCCTCACCCGAGGCGTCGTCGTCGGATCCTCCGCACGCCGCGGCCACGAGGCCGAGGGCGAAGAGCAGGCTCAGGAGCTTGCGTGTCATTGGGTGTTCCCCTTCATTCAGTGGCCGGCTCGTCGGAGCTGCTGGCCCGCTGTGCGATGAGCGACAGCACGACCAGGAGCACCGAGATCACGAGCATGACCACGGATACGGCATTGATGAGTGGTGTCACGCCCTTCCGGATCAGGCTGAACACGAACACCGGGAGGGTGGTCGAGCCGGGGCCCGAGGCGAACTGGGTGACGACCACGTCGTCGAGCGACAGCGTAAGTGCCAGCAGGGCACCGCCGAGCACGCCCGGAAGAATCAACGGCAACGTCACATGGCGAAACGCTTGCCACCGGGTGGCGTAGAGATCGGCGGCGGCCTGCTCCAGGGTCTGGTCCATCCCGTCGAGCCGGGCACGGACCACCACCGACACGAACGAGATGTTGAACGCGATGTGGCTCACCACCACGGTCCCGACGCCCTTGCGGAGCGTGAACCCCGTGACGGTGTCGACGAGGTCGAGCGACCACGTGAAGAACAGCAGCATCATCACCGCCATCGTCACGTCGGGGATGATGATCGGCAGGTAGAGCAGGGCGTCGAAGACCTTCTTGCCCCGGAAGCGGAACCGCTCGAGCGCGAGCGCCGCCATCGTGCCGAGCACCGTGGCGATCAGCGTGGACACCACCGCCACCTGGAGCGAGATGCGCAGGGCGTCCTGCACCTCGGCGTTGGCACCGAACTCGCGGTACCAGTCGAGGGTGAAGCCGCCCCAACGCCCGACGTTGCGGTCGGCGGAGAAGCTGAACACCACCAGCAACAGGACGGGCGCGTAGAGGAAGAAATAGACGAGCCCGGTGGCGCTCCCGAGCAGGCGGGCGGTCCAACCCCGGATCATGGCGCCATCACCGGTGCCGGTGCCGTGGCTCGCCGTGCCCGGCGAGACCGCGTCGAGGGAGCCGCCATCACAGGTGCCGGTGCCGTCGCTCGCCGTGCCCGGCGAGACCGCGTCGAGGGAGCCGCCATCACAGGTTCCTCCCGCCGGCGCGGAAGTAGACGAGGGTGGCCGAGAGCATCACGACGATCAGCACGGCCGACAGCGACGCCCCGAACGGCCAGTTCCGGGCGGTCAGGAACTGCGACACGATGTAGGAGCCGAGCAGCGGCTTCTTGTCGCCACCGAGAATCGCGGGCGTCACGTAGGCGCCGAAGCTCGGCACGAACACGAGGATCGACCCCGCGATCGCACCCGGACGACTCAGCGGCAGGATCACCCGCCGGAACGACGCCCAACTCGAGGCGTAGAGATCCCTCGACGCCTCCACCAGACGACCGTCGATGCGTTCGAGGGACGCATAGAGGGGCAGGATCATGAACGGCAGGAAGCTGTAGACGAGACCGAGCACCACCGCGGTCTGGGTGAACAGGATCCGGGTCTCACCGAGCCCGAGCAGCTGGGTCAGCTCCGACACCGGGCCGTCGTTCGACAGCAACACCCGCCAGGCGTAGTTCCGCACGAGGAAATTGGTCCAGAACGGGATCATCACCCCGACGAGCAGCAGACCCCGCACGGCCGGACGGCGGGTGGACACGAAGTAGGCGAACGGGTACGCGAGCAGCAGGCACACGATCGTCGTGACCATCGCCAGGCCGAACGACCGCATCACGACCCGCGTGACGATCTCGTCGCCGAGACGGCCGTAGCTGTCGAGGTTCCACCCGGAGAGATCGGTGCCGCCCGTGCGGTTGCGGGTGGCGAAGGAGTAGACGAAGACGATCGCGAGGGGCAGCGCGAAGAAGACGAGGAGATAGAGGTAGGCGGGCAGCGCCAGCAGGAACCCGCGGCGCGACTCAGCCGACTCGTGAGCCCGCTCGTGGGCGGTGAGCGGATGGACCGTGTCGGTCACCGGCCGCCGTCCACGACCGCGATGGCGTCGTCGCGCCACCACACCGAGATCTCGTCGCCGGGGGCGAACCGGGCCTGACTCGGTCGGTTCTCGATGCGGGCTTCGAGCTCCAGCCAGTCGAGCCCGAGGGAGTAGACCATCGCGTTGCCGAGGAAGGTCGCCGTGCGCACGACGCCGTCGATCGAGGGCCGATCGGCCGGGGCGGCGCCCCGGGCCTCGAGCCGGACCCGTTCGGGCCGGAGGCTGACGTCCACCGCGGTGCCGGCGGAGCGGCCGGTGGTGGGGCCGGTGATGGCCGCGCCGTTGGCGAGGGTGATCGCGTCGTCGCCGGCCACGGTGCCGGGCAGGAAGTTCGAGCGGCCGATGAAGTCGGCCACGAACCGGCTGACCGGTTGTTCGTAGATCTCCTCCGGCCGGCCGACCTGGAGCAGCTTGGCGTCGCCCATCACACCGATCCGGTCGGCCATCGAGAGGGCCTCCTCCTGATCGTGGGTGACGAAGACGAACGTGATGCCGACCTCGCGCTGGAGCGCCTTCAGCTCGTTCTGCATGCCCTGGCGGAGCTTCAGGTCGAGGGCGGCGAGCGGCTCGTCGAGGAGCAGCACCCGCGGCCGGTTGACGAGGGCCCGGGCGAGGGCGACCCGCTGCTGCTGGCCACCGGACAGCTGCGTGGGCTTGCGGCGTTCCATGCCGCCGAGCTGCACGAGTTCGATGGCCTCGGCCACCCGCCGGCCGATCTCGGCCTTGTCGACCTTCTGCATCTTCAGGCCGAAGCCGACGTTGTCGGCGATCGTCAGGTGCGGGAACAGGGCGTAGTTCTGGAACACCGTGTTGACGGGTCGCTTGTTCGGCGGAAGCGGGCCGACCTCCTCGCCGTGGATCTTCAGCGACCCTTCCGAGGGCAGGTCGAGGCCGGCGATCATCCGCAGGCTCGTCGTCTTGCCGCAGCCCGACGGGCCGAGGAGGGCGAAGAACTCGCCGTCGGCGATCTCGAGATCGACCGAATCGACCGCGACGACCTCGCCGAAGCGCTTCGTCACACCGCTGAACTCCACCGCTGGTGTCGACATGCGTGTGCCCCCTCCGGCGACCGACATCGGATCCGGCGAGCCCCGGGTGGGGCGGTCGCCGTGTGAAGCGGAAACGGTAGCCGCCGGGCGTCGGGCCCACCGGCCGTCACCACCGCTCGGGACGAACGCCCCCGGCGTCATAACATCGGCGGCGATGACCACCTCCGCCCGACCGCCGCTCGGCGACGACGCACTGCGCCTCCTCCCGGCCGGCGGGACGGCGCCCCGATGTGCCAGCCATGCCCGTGAGATCGCCGTCGACCCGGGCGGCACCGCCCTGGCGGTGGCCGTGGTGGTGGCGGTGAGTGTCCCGAAACCGTGGCCGAAGCCCGTCTTCGCCCATCCCCGACTCGACGGGATCACGGGCACCGTGGCCACGGCGGACGGCCCGGCCCGGATCCTGGCCCGGGTGCCCGACGGCCCCGACGACCACTCGGTGCATCTGTGGCGACGCTCGATCGACGGGACCGACCACCTGGTGCTCGACGGCCCGCGATCCGACGAGACCGTGGCCGACGTGATCCTCGAGCTGATCGACCACGGCCTCGACGGGCTGGCGGCCCGCCGCGACGGACACGTCCGACCGGCCGGACCGGCGCTGCTCGTGTGCACCCAGGGCAGCCACGACGTGTGTTGCGGGTCCGACGGTGAACGCCTCGCCGTCGCCGCCGACGCCGCCTACCCCGCCGGCGCGGTCCATCGGGTGAGCCACACCGGTGGCCACCGATTCGCCCCCACCGCCTTGACGTTCCCCGACGGCCGCATGTGGGCGTTCCTCGCCGCCGACGATCTCCCGGCGCTGCGCGACGGCACGGTCGATCCGGCCGTGCTCGGCCCGGCGTGTCGCGGCTGGTGGGGCGCGGCGGGTGGGGCCGCCCAAGTGGCCGAACGGGCCGTCTGGATGGCCACCGGCCGCCACGACGATCGGCGCCGCGTCGAGGTGTCGGACGACCGTGGGCCCCACACGGTGCTCGTCGACGATCCCGACGCCGGCTGGGACGTCGTGGTGACCGAGGCTCGCGAGATCCCCGTCATCGCGTGCCGTGCCGACGGTGGCCTGCCGGCCAAGCCCGGCCGGGAGTGGTCGGTCTCGGAGCTGCGGGCCCGATGAGGCGTCTCCTCGTCGGCACCGTCGCCGCGCTCGCCCTGCTCGCCGCCTCGTGTTCGACGCTCGACAGCGCCGGCGACGCCGCCACCGAGACCACGGCCGCGAGCGCGCCCGCGGAGGAGGAGACGACGACCACGGCACCGAGCCCGGAGGGCACCTCGACCGAACCGGAGACCGCCGCCGTCGACGACGCGCCCGACACCACGGTCGTCGAGGCGGGCTCCGCCGCGCTCACCGGCGAACTGACCTTCGAGGTCCTCGAGACGGTGCCCCATGACATCGACGCCTTCACCCAGGGGCTCGAGCTGACCCCCGACGGCTCGCTGCTCGAAGGCACCGGCCTCACCGGCGCCTCCGACCGGCGCCTCGTCGACCCGGCGACCGGTGCCGTCACCCGCATCGTCGAGATCGACGCACCGCTGTTCGGCGAGGGAATCACCGTCGTCGACGACCGGGTCGTGCAGCTCTCCTGGCAGTCGGGTGTGGCCATCGAGGCCCGCCTCGACGATCTCTCCGAGACCCGCCGCTTCTCCTACGACGGCGAGGGGTGGGGACTCTGCTGGGACGGAGCCCGCTTCGTCATGTCCGACGGCTCCGACGAGCTCACGTTCCGGGATCGTGAGTTCACCGAGACCGGACGGGTGTCGGTCACCCTCGACGGCGAACCGATCGACCGCATCAACGAGCTCGAGTGTGTGGCCGGTCGGGTCTGGGCCAACGTCTGGCAGAGCGACGTGATCCTCGGGATCGACCCGACCGACGGCGACGTCGAGGCGACCCTCGACGCGGCCTCGCTGAAGCCCGACGAGGTCGACGGACTCGACGACGTGCTCAACGGCATCGCCCACCGGGCGAGTGACGACACCTACTGGCTCACGGGCAAGCGGTGGCCGGTGATGCATCGGGTCCGCATCCTCCCGGGTGGCGACGGCGCCGACCAGTAGGGTTCGGCCGTGCTCTCTCGAACTCCGCGCCGGGGTGGTCGCATGGCCGCCATGGCCGTGCTGCTCGCACTCGGCGCCTGCGCCACCGTCGACGACGTCGCCCCGTCCGGCCAGGTGCTCGGTGAGACCACCGTGCGCGACCGGGGAGCCGAGGCCACCACCACGACGACGGCCGCCACCCAGCCCGAGGCGTCGTTGGCGACGCCGCAGTCGACCGTCGTCGATGCCCCGACCGGCCTCGACGGGTTCCGCGGACCCCATGTGGTCGAGCTCGTCGAGAGCATTCCCCACGACCCGACGGCCTTCACCCAGGGCCTGGTGCTGCTCGACGACGGCACGCTCGTGGAGTCGACCGGGCTCACCGGCGACTCCCGACGCCAGCGCATCGATGCCATCGGTGTGGTCGGCGCCGTGGCGTCCCTCCCCGACGACGTGTTCGGCACCGGGCTCGCCCTGGCCGACGGCCGGCTGCTCCAGTTCACCCTCGAGGGCGGCGAGGTGATCGTGGCCGATCCGGTGAGCCTCGACGAGCTCGACCGGCGCCCGTTCGCCGATCCCGTGTGGGGCGCCTGCGGTCTGGGTGACCGGGTGGTGACCTCGAACGGCTCGTCGACGCTCACGATCCGCAACCTCGACCTCGAACCGGTCGACACCGTGACCGTCACCCTCGACGGCGAACCCGTGACCGAGCTGAACGAGCTCGCCTGCGCCGACGGCCGCGCCGTCGCCAATGTCTGGCTCTCCTCGAGCCTCGTCGTCGTCGACCTCACGACGGGAGCGGTCACCGCGACCATCGATGCGTCGTCACTCGCACCCGACAACGCGCTCACCGCCGACGACGTGTTGAACGGGGTCGCGTTCGACGCCGACACCAACACGTTGTGGCTCACCGGGAAGCGGTGGGACCGGATGTTCCGGGTGGCGCTCGTCCCCGTCGGCTGACCGGGCCGAACGGGGCCGTCCCCGCCGTTCGACGTGGAGTCGACGGCGGCCCGACCGCGGCGATACCGTTTCCGGTCGGTCGCACCCCTCGACAGGAGTCCGTGATGCCGAAGAAGGTCCTCGATCTCGACACGCCGTTCCGCCGGGGCGAGCGCGTGCTGACCGTGCGGGACATCGCCGGCGCGCCCGAGGGCACCGAGGGCAAGGTGAAGCTCACCAACGGCCTCCACACCACGAACAACTGGCCCCGGTACTGGGTGCGGTTCGAGAACGGTGAGTTCATCGGCCAGGTCGACCACGACGATCTCGTGCGTCCGAAGATGCTCGACGCCTGGCACGACCGGGAGACGGAGCGGGCCGCTGCGGCGGAAGCCGCCGCCAACGCCGCGGCCCAGGCCGCCGACGCCCCGGCCGAGGTCGCCGCGGCCGATGGTGGTGGCAACGAACTCGCGGCGCTCATCCCGCCGCATCTGCTGGAGCGGTCGCGGGCCGCTCGTCAGCGCCTGCTCGGCTACTGATCCCCGGCGTCGCCCTCCGGCGGCGCCAGCACCTCCGGCAGGTGGGTGAGCAATCGCTCGAGCATCACCGGTCCGGCGGGGCGCAGCAGATGATCCGCGCCCGGGAGCAGCACCATCTCGCCGGTCCCGGCGATCATCCGCACCATCTCCGAGGCCATCGGGGGCAGGATCACGTCGGCGTCGCCGTGGAACAGCAGCAGGTTCCGATCGGCGATCAGGTCGGCCCGCTCGCATCCGGCCGACTGGGTGGCGAACGTGACGACGGCCGGCACGACCGCCGCCTCGAGATGCGCCGCCGCACGGACCGCGACCGCCCCACCGAAGCTGTGGCCGAGGACGGCGAAGCGTCGCCCGCCGTGGCGACCGGCCAGTTCCATGGTGGCGAGCGTGTCGTGCACACACGCCTCCAGATCGTTCGGCCGCCGATACGACATGCGCAACAGACCGCGCCCCGAGGCGGCGAGCGCCACACCGAGCCGGTGGTAGAGGCCGTCGTGTGGGCCGAGCAGGCCACCGGCGGCTCCGCCGACGGCCACGACGACCTCCTCGGCATCCGCCGGCCCGTGCCACAGGATCGTGAGCAGTCCCTGCATCGTGAACAACTCGAGATGGTCGAGCTGGTCGCCCACCTCGACGGTCTGCATCCCGATCACCCCGAGCGAGTCGAGTGGGGTCTGCTCCTCGGTCGGATGTTCATCGCTCATCCGGGCACCTCGAAGTCGAGGATCCGTCGGAGCACGTCGCCGTCGGAGAGCGGGTTGATCACACAGAACCGCAGGACACTGCGGCCCTCGAACTTGGTCGGCACGACCAGCCCGAGGCCGGCGGCGGTGAGCGCATCACTCCACGCCTGGTGCTGGTCGGCATCCCATCCCGGACGCTCGAACAGCACGATCGACAGCCGCGGCCCCCACACGAGGTCCCACCGGTCGTGGCCGTCGATGAGTTCGGCGGCGGTGCGTGCATGGGCGACACCGGCTCGCACCGCCTCGGCGTAGGCGTCGGTGCCGTGGGTGGCGAGTGAGAACCACAACGGCAGCCCGCGGGCCCGCCGGGAGAGGTGATGGGCGTAGTCGCTCGGGTTCCATTCGCCGCTGTCGGTGAGGACGTCGAGGTAGCCGGCCGACTGGGTGTGGGCGCGGCGGGCGAGGTCGGGATCGGCGTAGATCAGCGCACAGCAGTCGAACGGGGCGAAGAGCCACTTGTGGGGGTCGACGATGAACGAATCGGCCCGCTCGAGCCCGGCGAAGTCGGCCCGGAGTTCGGGGGCGGCGAGCGCGGCGGCGCCGTAGGCCCCGTCGACATGGAACCACCAGCCGTGGGTCTCGGCGACGGTGGCGAGACCGTCGAGATCGTCGATGACCCCGAGGTTCGTCGTCCCCGAGGTGGCCACGACGGCCACGACCCGCTCCCGCACCGCCGGATCGAGCGCGGCGACGACCGACTCGACGGCGGATCCGGTGAGCCGACGATCGTCGTCGGCCGGCACGGTGACGACCTCGGCGTCCATGATCCGGGCCGCGGAGGCCACCGAGGAGTGGGCCTCGGCCGAGGCGAGGAAGACCGCCCGGCCGCGATCGCCGTGCCGATCCCGATGACGCCAGCGAGCGGCCGCCAGCGCGCTGAGGTTGCCGGCGGTGCCGCCGGACACGAAGACCCCGCCGGCCCCCGGCCCGAACCCGGCGATGTCGGCGATCCAGCGGAGGGTCTCGTTCTCGAGGTGGATGGCCCCGGCACCCTCCAGCCAGGAACCGCCGTAGACCGAGCTCGCCCCCACGACGAGGTCGAACATCACCGACGCCATCGACGGGGCTCCCGGCACGAAGCTCAGATACCCCGGGTGGTCGACCGAGATGCAGGCCCGACTGAACCGCTCGTCGAACTCCCGCAGCGCCGTCGAGCCACCGATGCCCGCGGGGGTCACGGTGGCCGGGGCGCCGTCGAGCAGCCCCAGCTCGGTGGGGCCGTCGAGCGGCGGGGTCATGCGGATCCGGTCGAGGGAGTACCGGACGATCTCGTGAGCGAGCTGCTCGAGTTCCGCGTCGAAGACGTGCATGGACCCGAGTGTTGCAGGCATCACTCCCGGACGGCGAGAACGCTCCGGCCGGTCAGACGCCGGCGAGTTCGCCGCTCTCGGCCGCCTCGGCGGCGGCCTTCTCGCGCCGGGCCCGCATGCGGTCGGCGACCCGACCGATCTTGCCGATGTAGGTGAGGAGCCGCTCCCGCGACTGCTCGGCCTCGGCGTCGAGCCCTTCGAGTTCGGCGAGGCGCCAGTGCTTCAACACGATCGGTTCGATGATCTGGTCGTAGTGGTTGATCGTGTCGTAGATGCCGGCGTTGGCGATCGCCTTGGCGTGCTGGTTGAAGTCGGGGATGCCGGTTCCGGGCATGGCGAAGCCGATCACCTGACGCTCCATCGCCCGGACCACCTGGCTGGGGTCCATCTCGAGCGCGGCCGTGGCGGCATCGCGGTAGAAGAGGAAGTGATGGTTCTCGTCCTGGGCGACCCGACGCATGATGTCGTAGCCGACCTTGTCCTCGATCATGGCCCCCGTGTTGCGGTGGGAGATCCGGGTGGCGAGCTCCTGGAGCGTGACGTAGACGAACCCGTCACACGCCGACTCCGGCTCGGGAACCTCGCCGCCACTCATCTGCGCCATCCGACCGCGCTCGAGGGCGACCGGATCGATCGCCCGGGTCACGGTGAGGTAGTCACGGATGACCGTGGCGTGACGGCCTTCCTCGGCCGTCCACCGGCGGACCCACTCGCCCCAGGCGCCGTCGCGGCCGAACATCCGCTCGATGTCACGGAAGTAGTACGGCAGGTTGTCCTCGGTGAGGAGGTTGACGAACAGGGCGCTGCGCACCTCGGCCGGGAGGTTGCTCTCCTCGGGCGACCATTCGTAGTCGTCCTCGAAGTCCCGGCCCCGACTCCACGGGACCAGGGTGTGCGGGTGCCACTCCTTGGTGGTCCGGAGGTGCTTCTCGAGCAGCTCTTCGGCCACGGGCTGGAGCTCGGCGAGGAACGCGACGTCAGCATCAATCACCATGGCTCCAGCCTACCGACCGGTCGGTAGGCTGGCAGCCCGCCACGCGAAAAGGTCGGAGAGCAGGGGAATCACATGCATGTCCCGCCGATGAAGGCCACCCCGGCCGCGCAGCTGCCGCCGGGGGACGGTTGGTGCACCGAGCTGAAGTGGGACGGCGCCCGCATCCAGGTGCAGGTGGGCGAGGACACCACGGTGCTCCGCAGCGGCCGCGGCAGCGACTGGACCACCGTGTTCCCCGAACTCACCGGCCTCGGCCGCCACTGCGCCCTGCCCGCCGTGCTCGACGCGGAGGTGGTGGTGTTCGAGGACGGTCGGCCCTCGTTCGCCCGGCTCCAACACCGCTTCGGTGTCACCGATCCGCCCGCGGCCCTCCAGCGCGAACACCCCGCCCATCTCGTCGTGTTCGACCTGCTCGAACTCGACGGTCGCCCCACCCTGGAGCTGCCCTACCTCGATCGGCGGGCACTGCTCACGAGCATCGTCGAGCCGGCCGACGGGCTCAGCGTGCCCCCGCACCTCGAGGGCACCGGCACGGAGTGGCTCGACCTCGCACGGTCCCGGGGCCTGGAGGGTGTCGTCGTCAAGCGGGCCGGCTCCACCTACCTGCCCGGACGGCGATCACCCGACTGGGTGAAGGTGAAGGTCCTGCACCGCCAGGATCTGGTCGTGCTCGGCTGGCTCGAGAGCCGACGGGGCGACACCTCCCTCGGCGCCGTCGTCGTCGGGCATCGCGACGGCGACCGTTGGCGCAGTGCCGGCTCGGCCGGATCGGGCCTCGACGAGCGCATGCGCCGACGCCTCGAGGATCTGCTCGTGCCCGCCGACGAGCCGGCCGACCCCGAGGCCGGCCCGTTCGACCGGCCGGTCCACTGGGTCGAGCCGACGGTGGTCGTCGAGGTGCGTTTCGTGGAGTGGACCCCCGACGGCGGGCTGCGGCATCCGGTCCTGCTCGGCGTGGGGCTCGAACGCGACCCGCTCGACGTGATCCGGGAGCCGGGCGCACCGGGATGATCCGCGACCGGTCGTGCCGGCCCGGCGCGACGCCGGGTGTCGGCACGTGCGATGATCGGAGGCGATGGAACGCGGGAGCCCGTCAACGGTCGTCGTGACCTTCCCGGCCGATGGTCGCTTCGGGCGGATCAGTCGCGTCACCGTCGGAGGACTCGCCTTGCGGGCCGGCGTCGGCGTGGCCGAGACCGAGCGGCTCCGCGACGCCGTCGACGCGGCCGCGACCGCCCTCGGCCCCGAGGGGCGGATCCGGCTCCGGGTCGACTGGGACACCGCGGTGCTGCTCGTCTCGATGCAGAACGACGAGGCGGCGGTCGACGATCCCGCCGGTCTGCGGGCCGCACTCACCCCGCTCGTGACCGGCATCGACGTGGCGACCCACGTGGTGTCGTTCGCCGCCGGCTGAGCCTCACGACGAGCCGGCGGGCTCAGTCGGCCCGCAGGTGGTCCCGGTGGGTCTCGATGATCGGTTCGGCCCCGAACGTGACGGCCTGGGCTTCACCGAGCACGACGAACTCCGAGGTGCCCCGGACGAGCACGGCCCCGTCGCCGTCGAGCACCTCGGCACTCGTGGCGAGCCGGTTTCCGTCGTCGTCCACCGCACCGGTCACGCGAGCCACCACCCGGTGCGGGCGATCCACGAAGACGGGGCCGTCGAACGTCGCCGAGGTGGTGCGGGTCACGGCCCACACCCCGCCGAGCGCGATCACCGCCCAGGCCTGCGCCTCGTCGAGCACGGCGAGGGTGATCCCTCCGTGGACCACGGTGGGCGCACCCGAGTGTTCGGGGCCGAAGGTGAACTCGGCGAACACCGTGCCCGCCTCGTCATCCGCGTGGAAGGGCAGGCGGAGGCCCATCGGGTTGCTCGGCTCACAGACGAAACAGGAGGTCTCGAGGCCCCACTGCTCGTTGGTGAGCGGACGGCTCACCGGCCGCTGCTCCCGAATCCGTCGGCCCCGCGGTCGTCGATCGCCTCGGGCAGCTCGTCGACCAGCTCGAAGGTGAGCGCCGGGACCGGCAGCACGAGCAGCTGGGCGATCCGGTCGCCGCGTCGGAGCTCGACCGGCTCGTCCCCGGTGTTGAGCAGGATCACCATCAGCTCGCCCCGATACCCACTGTCGATCAGGCCCGGGCCGTTGACCACGGTGAGGCCGTGTTTGGCGGCGAGCCCGCTGCGGGGCACCACCAGCGCGGCGAACCCGACGGGCAACCCGATGGCGAAGCCGGTGGGCACGATGGCCCGCTCCCCCGGTGCGAGCGTCACGTCGTGACGTGCCGGCAGATCGGCCGCGGCGTCACCGGCGCGTTGGCGGGCGGGCACGGGGAGATCGGGGTCGAGAGCCCGGAGGGCGACGGTCACCATGGGCATCATCGTAGGGACAGCTCCGAGCGGCCTAGCCTCCAACGGATGCTCGCCTGGATGGATCTCGAGATGACCGGCCTCGATCCGGCCCGCCACGTCATCGTGGAGATCGCCACCCTGTTGACCGACGACGATCTCAACGTGATCGCCGAGGGCCCGGAGCTCGTGATCACCGCCACCGAGGACGAGCTCGCCCTCATGGACCCCGTCGTGGTCGAGATGCACACCAAGTCGGGCCTGCTCGACCGGATCCGGGCCTCCGAGGTCACCCTCGAGGAGGCGACCGAGCAGACCCTCGCCTTCCTCAAGTCCCACATCGGCACGGCCGGCACCGTGCCCCTCTGCGGCAACTCGATCGGGATGGACCGTCGGTTCCTCGCGGTGCACATGAACGAGGTCGAGGAGTTCCTCCACTACCGCTCGATCGACGTCTCGACCCTCAAGGAACTCGCCCGCCGCTGGAACCCGGGTGCGCTCCGCACCGCACCCCGCAAAGACGCCGCCCACCGGGCCCTCGACGACATCCGCGAGTCCCTCTCGGAGCTGACCCATTACCGGGAGAGCTTCGTCAAGCTCCCCGAGGCCGACGGCTGAGCCGTCCCGCGGCCACGGTCGTCCCCTCGACCGTCCACCACACGTCGAGGTCGGTGTCGCCCCGTCGATGGGCGACCCGGAGCTCGGCACCGGCCGGCACACCCGCGCCGTAGTCGAGCACGGCACGGACCGGCCCGTCCCACCACGACTCGGGCACGAACTCCTCGAGCACCGCGAAGTAGTTCGCGTTGTTGACGTGGCCGAGGGTGTCGAGATCCGCCCGCCGCACGGGCCATGGTGCCACGACGGCGTCGTCGGGCACCTCGACGGGCAGCACCCGCCGCGCCCCCACCACGCGATCCCCGGCCGAGGGGCCGTAGTGCTCGAGGAACGTGTCGGACAGGGTCTTCGGTCGCCCGGCCTCGACGTCGAGATGCACCCACAGGGTCGCCACCTCGATGGCCGCCGCCGGTCGGGTCCTGCCCGCCTCCGGCAGACCGAGCGAACGCGGGGCGCCCTCGACCCCCACGGCATGCAGGCGACGCTCGGCCCAGCGCTTGCCGAGCCCGCCGGCGAAGGTCGTGATCGCCATCACCTCGTCCCAGTGGGCGGGCCGGATCACGTCGATCACGGTGCGTCGCACCACCCACGCCATCGCCTCGGGCAGCTCGACGTCCCGGGTGTCGTCGTTGGAGGTGTCCTGGCAGTAGCGGGCGAGCGCATCGAGCCGGAGACGGCCGTCGGGGGTGACGTCGCCGAGGCGGACCCGCCGCTCCACCGTGAAGGTCCGACCCTGCGACGGCAACGGCACGAGTGGGTCGACGAGCGGGTTCTCGGCGTCTCGGGCGGGGCGGGAGGAGCTCGTCACACGGCGGCACGGTAACGGCCCCGATGTTGCGGTTCGAATAATTCGATTGACGCCCCTGCACACCCGTGGTTGTGTGATCGGGCGCCCGGTCCCGGGCGTGTGTCCACGAAGGAGCTCGATTCGATGCTGAGCATGACGACCAACCGAGGCCAGCTGGCTGCGGTCTCGTCGCGTCTCCGTACCGACGAGTTCGCTTCCGCCGCCAATGCCCCGCTCGCCGTGTGTGGCGCCGCCGTGAAGATCCCGGCAGCCGTCATCAAGCACGACACCCAGGGGATGTGGCACACCACCGCCGAGTACTTCGGTACCGCATCCCACTCCCAGCCGGAGGTGGCGACCTGAGTGAACAACTCAGAATCGCAACTCGACGCCGCTGGGAGCACCGCTCCCAGCGGCTTTCTTGCTTTTCGGGCCCGAATCGGCCCGGCCGGCACCCCGAGATGCGATTCACGACGACGACACACACCGACCCCGAACACCCGAACTTCCCCCCGACCGGAGCACGACCATGAGCACCACCCTGATCACCGCCCATCCCCCGAGTGCGCTCTCGATGCTGCTCGTCGACAACGTCGACCGGCAGCGGACCGAGCAGCCGTGGCGGGTCGACGCCGCATGCGCCGACATCGGCGCCGCGGCCGAGCTCTTCTTCTCCGACGAGCTCACCGACATCGCCGCCGCCAAGCGGATCTGCGCCGACTGCCCGGTCATCGCACCGTGCCTCGAGGCCGCCCTCACCAACGCCGAGCCCTGCGGTGTCTGGGGAGGTCAGCTCTTCGAGAACGGCAAGATCCAGACGGTGAAGCGGCGTCGGGGACGGCCGCCGAAGGTCCCCCGGCCCGAGGATCAGCTCCCCGACGTGCCGATCCCCGAGCATCTCCAGCGCCTGATCGCCTGATCCGGTGCCCGCCCAGGGCGACGGATCGGGCCCGACATCCCCGGCAACGGCCGGCCGGTGGGTTCCGCACCACCAGCCACATGCGAGCCGGGGACGATCGAACCGATCCGTGCCCCTCCCCCCCCGATCGCCGGGGTGGACCCACCGAACCTCCGCCGGTTCCGGGTCCGCCCCGGCGTTTCGTCGTTTCGCACACGTTTCGCGCGCTGCCGGAATGGTGTCCGGTGCCGACAGGTTCCTTGGCACCGGAGATCAACCATGAGCAGCACCCCTCCCCTTCTCGACGACACGACGGATCCGACCGTCGACACCCCCTCCGACGGCGGCCGATCCTGGCTGCCGGTCGTCGTGCTGCTCGTGGCCGCGGTGTCCCTCGTCGCCTGGTTCGCCAGTCGTCCCGGGGAGACCACGGCCTCGTCCGACGCCGACGGCGAACTGGCCGGGGCGATCTCCGAGATCGAGTTCGAGCTGGCCGACGGCACCACGACCACGCTCGCCGACTACCGGGGGCAACCGACCGTCGTGAACTTCTTCGCCGCCTGGTGCCCGCCGTGTCGGGCCGAACTGCCCGACTTCGAGACGGTGTTCCAGGCCCGGCGCGACGAGATCGCCTTCGTCGGCATCTCCCACGATCTCGTCGAGTCGGACTGGCTCGACCTCGTCGACGAGACCGGGGTCACCTTCGACACGGGCTTCCAGCCCAACCAGGAGCTCTTCGTCGCCATCGACGGGGTCGGCATGCCGACCACGATGTTCCTCGACGGCGACGGAACCATCACCCATGTCCACTCGGGCATCGTCAACACCGAGATCCTCGATGATCTCATCACCACCCACCTCGGCCAGGAGTAGTCGGACCCATGGAATTCTTCGACGCGCGGGGCCTCGCCCTCGGCATGGTCGCCCTGATCAACCCCTGCGGCTTCGCCCTGCTGCCGGCCTACCTCGGCTTCTTCCTCGGCCTCGACGACCCCGAGACCGTTGGTCGGGAGAGCCGCCTGGTCGCCCTCAACCGGGCCCAGGTCGTCGGCCTCTCCCTCAGCGCCGGCTTCCTCGTCGTGTTCGGTGTGCTCGGCCTGGTCTTCGCCTCGGCGTTCTCGTCGATCGCGCCGGTGTTGCCCTGGGTCACCTTCGTGATCGGCTTCTTCCTGCTCCAGCTCGGTGTGGCGATGCTGTTCGGCTTCCAGCCGCTGCTGTCGCTGCCGAAGCTCCAGAAGGGCGGCCAGACCCGTTCGTTCCTGTCGATGTTCCTGTTCGGGGTCAGCTACGCCCTCGCCTCGCTCACCTGCACGATCGGCCTGTTCCTCTCCGTGGTCGGCACGTCGGCCTCGGGCACGAGCTTCGGCGAACGTCTCACCGGCTTCGTGTGGTACGGCATCGGCATGGGCCTGCTCGCCACGGTCCTCACCCTCGCCGTCGCCCTCGGCAAGCGGTCGATCGTCGGCCGCTTCCGCCAGCTGCTCCCCCGGATCAACCAGTTCTCGGCCGTCGTCCTGGTGGTCGTGGGTGTCTACGTGATCATCTACGGCGTCTTCTCGATCTATGCCTTCATCTCCCCCGCCGACATTCCCGGTTGGGTGAAGTCGACGGTCGACACCGCCGAGGGTTGGCAGGCGTCGATGTCGGAGTGGGTCAGCGGTCAGGCCACCTGGTTCGGCTGGGTGTTCGGCATCGTCAACGTCGCCCTCGTCGTGGCCGGCTTCGCCGCTCGCCGGGCTGCCGGTGGCTCGAACACCACCCCCGAGGCCGCCGCGGCCTGAGTTCGCTCCGTCCCCGCCGGCGGCGAGTGCCGGCGGGGCGAGCAGGGCGCTCGACACGCTGGCCCGTCACCGGGCCTGGCACACTCGTCCGGTGCAGCCCGTCGACCACGAACCCACCGGGTTCGCCGATCTGCTCGCCACCGACGGAGTGGTCGAGATCTGTGAGCTGCGCTCGTCGTTCGGCTTCATGGCCTTCCACGGCGGCAACCTGGAACGCCTGACCGATCAGATCGCCTCCGAAGCGGCGGCTCGTTCGGGGGCCAGCTTCTACGGCGTGCTGCAACCGACGGGGCTGCGACGCCATCTGCCCTCCGCCACCGTCGACCCGGCCGCCTCGCCCGCGCTGGCCTCGTTCATCGACCACTGTCGGGTCGTGGTGGCGATGCACGGCTTCGGACGGCGGGGCTGGTGGACCTCGGTGCTGATGGGCGGCCGCAACCGGGACCTCGCCACGCACGTGTCCGACCATCTCCGTCGGGCCTTGCCGGCGTTCGAGATCCTGGACGACCTCGAACGGATCCCGAAGAACCTGCGGGGCCAACATCCACGGAACCCGGTCAATCTGCCGATCGAGGCCGGCGTGCAGATCGAACTCCCACCCCGGCTCCGGGGCCTCACCCCGATGGCGATGCACTGGCCCGGCGCCACGGGTCGGTTCCCGCTCGTGGAGGACCTGATCACCGCACTGGCGGATGCCGCCTCGAGTTGGCCGCTCGACGATCCGGTGTCCGGATGATGCGGGACCTGCTCGACGCCGCACTCGCCCGGTTCCCCGTGATCGCCCGGACCGAGGGCGTCAGCTACCTCGTGCTGATGGCGGCCACGATCCTCCATCGCGCCGGTGGCGCGGATCTCGTGGCCGTTCCCGGCTTCGTGCACGGGGTGCTGTTCCTCGTGTTCGCCGCCCTCGTCGTGGCGCTCCACCTCCGACACCGGTGGGGGCTGGTGCTCACGGTGAGCCTGCTCGCGGCGAGCTTCATCCCGTTCGGCGCCTTCTGGGCCGAGCGACGGGTGGCCACCGAGCTCGACGGCCGGAGCTGAGCGGGCTCAGGGAGAACGACGCCCGACCGTCCAGGCACCCTCGGCAGTCCGTTCGTAGCGGATCCGGTCGTGCAGGCGGTTGAGACGCCCCTGCCAGAACTCGATGGAGCTCGGTTCGACGAACCAGCCGCCCCAGTGGGGCGGACGGGGAACCGGATCGACCTCGGCGAAGCGGGCCTCGACGGCGGCCTGGCGGGCGTCGAGCTCGGCGCGATCGGCGAGCGGGGCCGACTGGTCGGACGCCCATCCCCCGAGTTGGGACCCACGGGTGCGGACGGCCCAGTACTCGTCCGAGACGGCGGCTTCGACCCGGCGGGCGCGGCCCGACACGTTGACCTGGCGGTGCAGGCCCAACCAGGCGAACGTCAGCGCCACCCGTCCGTTGTCGTCGAGATCGGCCGACTTGTCCGACGTGTAGTTCGTGTAGAACACGAACCCGCCGTCGGGCCGGCCCTTCAACAACACGTGACGGGACGAGAGTTCACCCGCGGCCGACACGGTGGAGACCACCACCGCGTTCGGTTCGACGAGCTCGGCACGGACGGCGTCGTCGAACCACCGGTCGAACTGCACGAACGGATCGGCGTCGACCTCGGTCACGTCGATCCCGCGGGTTTCGTAGTCGAGGCGCATCCGGGCGAGGTCCACGGCCACAGTCAAGCCGTTCGATCCGATCGCCGTCACCTCGGGCGGGCTCGCTAGGTTGCCCGGGTGGCCACCGTCGTCTGCCGAGACCTCGCCGTGCATCACGGGCCGGTCGTGGCCCTCGACGGGGTCGACCTCGAGCTGGCGCCCGGCGCCGTCACGGCGCTCGTCGGACCGAACGGGGCCGGCAAGACGACCCTGATCGACACGATCGTCGGATTCCACGCACCCGTGCGTGGCGAGGTGCGCGTGTTCGGACACGACCCGGCCACCGATCGGGCCGAGCTCGCCTCCCGCTGGTCGACGATGCCCCAGGCGGGCGGGCTGCCCATGGGCCTCACCGTGCTCGAGACGGTGCGGCTCTTCGCCCAACTCGCCGGGCAGGGCGCCGATCCCGTCGACCTCGTCGAGCAGGTCGGGCTGACCCCGGAATCGGGTCGACGCTGGCGCCGTCTCAGCGGCGGGCAGCAACAGCGGCTCAGCCTCGCCGTGGCACTCACGGGCGGGCGGGATCTGCTCGTGCTCGACGAACCCACGGCGGCGCTCGACGGCCGTGGGGTGCAGCAGCTCCTCGAGCTCGTGCGGCTCCGCCGTGACGCCGGCGCCGCCGTGCTCCTCACCAGCCATCGAGCGGACGAGATCGAACGCCTCGCCGACACCGTGGTGGTGCTCGACGAGGGGCGTGTCCGGGCGACGGGCACCGTCGAGGAGCTGACCGCGGTCGATGCGATCATCGTCGAGCTCGACGGCGCCGTGGCTACCGACGAAGTCGAAGCCCGTCTCGGTCGGACGGTGACGGCCGGACCGGGCCGTGTGGTGGTGCCCGGGACCGCCGATCAGGCCATGGTGCCCGCCATCACCGGGGCCGTGCTCGAGGCCGGCGGCAACATCACCGGCGTCCGGGTCGGGCGGCGCCCACTCGACGACGTGCTCGACGAACTGACCGGCGCGACGGAGACGGCGTCGTGAACCGCGTCATGGCGCTGGCCCGGGCCGATCTCCGAGCCACGAGCCGGGACGGCGAGCAGCTGCTGCTCGGGGTCGGTTTGCCGCTGCTCTTCCTCGTCCTGTTCTCCACCGTCGACCTGCTGCCCACCGGCGAGGGCGAGTCGATCGACTTCCTGGCCCCCGGGATCCTGGCGCTGGCGGTGATGTCGACCGCGTTCGTCCGGCTCGCGATCGCCCTCGGCTTCGACCGGTCGTTCGGGGCGATCCGTCGCTTCGCCGCCACGCCGCTGCGGCCGATCGAGTTCCTCGCCGCCAAGGGGGTGACCACGCTCGTGCTGATCCTCGGCCAGCTGGTGCTCATCGGCGGCGTCGCGCTGGCCCTCGGCTGGTCGCCGGCGTGGCACGTGGCGGTCGTGCCCTCGGTGCTGCTCGGGCTCGTCACCTTCGTGGTGCTCGCGTTCGCCCTCACCGGCTTCGTCGACGGGCTCGCGTCGCTCGCGGTGGCGAACGCCCTCTACGTGGTG
This sequence comes from Acidimicrobiales bacterium, assembly GCA_020630195.1. Classification (GTDB taxonomy): domain Bacteria; phylum Actinomycetota; class Acidimicrobiia; order Acidimicrobiales; family SZUA-35; genus JAHDBV01. The sequence goes on along the minus strand of JAHDBV010000046.1, from coordinate 4,558 downwards.
CTGCTCCTGTTGAGCGGGCTGGTCTTCGATCGCGCCGCGCTCCCGGGCGTGCTCGAGACGGTCACGTCATGGCTCCCCGGCACCCAACTGGTCGAGCTCGTCCGGGCCACCACCTCACAGGGCTCGGCCGGGCCCGCTTGGGCCTGGATCGGGCTCGTGTCCTGGGCGGTGGGCGGCATGCTCGTGGCGCTGCGCCGGTTCCGCTGGGCCTGAATCCCGGAGCGACTCAGTCGCCCGCCACGCTCCAGTCGACCTCATCGGGCTGGAGGGGCCGCATCATGATGTCGAACGAGGTCCAGAGGGTCTTCGAGATCGGCATGAACCAGGTGGCCATCCCGAGTGCGGCACCGACGTTCACGGGCAGCAGGATCCGCAGGTCGAACTCGGGTGCGGTCAGGATCATCGACACGATGAGCACGACGAACATCACCACGAAGCTGACACAGGTGTTGAGGCCGACGGCGCCCACGAAGTGACCCTCGATCCGCTCGAAGGCGAGCCCACACCGCGGGCAACGCTCGACCGGCCGACCCCATCCCGCCCAGATGTCGCGCTCACCGCAGGCGGAGCAGCGTTTCCGGAAGCCGCGCCACGTGAGCGTCCGCTTCGTGGGTGGCGAGCCGACCCGGACGTCGGTCACGACTCGACGGCGGGAGGCGAGGTCTCGAACCCGGCGATGACCTCATCGGCCGTCTCGGGCACCCCTTCCCCGGTGGCGGGACGAGTGCGCTCGGCGAAGCGCGCCGCGCGGCGGGCCTTCGCATCGGCCTCGGCCTCGTTGGCCCACCGGAACCAGATCACGGCGATCACGACCCACAGGAAGAACCCACCGACGAGCTTCATGATCGCACCCGCCAGCTGCTGATCCATGAGCGCCGACATGCCGAACGCCCGGAACGCCGTGTCGTACGACGGATAGACGACGTCCTCGGCGAACACGAGCCAGCCGCCGGGCACGGTCGGCACGATCGTCATGGCGAACAGGTAGATCATCTTGCCGATCGGGGGGAGGCGCCACTCCTCGATCGGTCCGATGACCGGCATCCACATGCAGAGTCCCGAGAGGAAGACCAGCAGGTGGAGGAAGAAGTGCAACGCGCCGTTCTCGACCGACAGCTTCACCAGCACCGACCAGTGCAGGAGGCTCGTGAGCCCGTTGAAGATGATGATGGCCGTGATCGGGTGGGTGAGGCGCTTGAGGATCGCCCAGGCCCGGGGATTCGGGCCGACGACGAGCTCGATCAGCCAATGCGGCGTCGCCTTCACGAACATCGCCGGGATGATCATCGACAGCAGCAGGTGCTGGACCATGTGGACGCTGTAGAGGTAGCGCTCGGCGATGTCGTGCATCGGCCAGTCGGAGCTGATCCACATGGCCACGACCGCGCCGAGGTACCACCGCTTCTGGGCGGTCGAGATGGGTGCGAACCCGGCACGGACCGCCTTCGGCTGGATGACCTTGGTGGCGAACCACCCGATCGCGATGACACCCGCGATCAACATCCACACCTCGGCGTGGAGCGAGAACTCCCAGGGCTCAGACAGGACGAACAACGTCACCCCTCCATGGTGGTCGAGAAATCAGAAGATGCTGAACTCGAAGGTCGCGAACACGATGAAGTAGACGATCACCGCGAGCACGAGCGCTGACGCGAAGATCCACCAGAAGAACTTGCCGTTCAGGATCTTCGTGTCGAAGTAGAGATGCATGAAGGCGCCCGCCACGAGGACGAACTTCACCAGCATCATGATCATCATCGGGATGACGAGCAGCGGCCCACCGTCGTCGGTGAGCGGGATCTCGGCCCAGGCCACCTCGACCGCCGTGATGATGGCGAGGGCGACGAAGACGATCCAGTACTGACCCTCGGTGGGGTGGTGGTCCTCGACGTGATCGTCGGCGTGGACGGCGGCAGCGGTTTCAGCGGACATCAGCGACCTCAGACGACCAGGTAGACGATGGTGAAGATCAGCACCCAGACGATGTCGACGAAGTGCCAGTAGAGGCCCACGAGTTCGACCGTCTCGTTGCGATCCTGATTGAGCTTGCCCTGGAACGACAGCACCAGGAGCGACACGAGCATGAGGATGCCGCCCGTGACGTGCACGCCGTGGAAGCCCGTGAGGGTGAAGAAGGCCGAGCCGAACAGGTTCGTGGTGAAGCCCAGACCCTCCCGGTAGAAGACCGTGAACTCGTAGACCTGACCGGCGAGGAACAGCGAGCCGAGCGACGCCGTGGCGCCGAGCCAGATGCGGCTGTTCTTCACGTCACCGTGATGGATGGCCTGGTGGGCCAGCACCATCGTCAGCGACGACATCAGCAGGATGAACGACGAGGCCGAGGTGAACGGGATGTCGAACAGCTCGGTACCGGGTCCGGTGACGAGGGGATTGCCCTCGGCCCGCTCCTGGTTGAAGCGGGCGACCGAGAGCAGGTAGGTCGAGATGAGGGCACCGAAGAGGAGCACCTCGGAGCCGAGGAAGAGCCACATCGCCAACTTCATGTTGGAGATGCCGAGGCTCGTGTGGTGCTCCTCGTGGTGATCGTCGGCGTGGACCACGCCGGCGTCGTCGGTGGGGATGGCCACGTCAGCCATGAGCGACCTCGACTTCGTGATGGTGATGGTCGTCGGCATCCAGGTCATCGGCCGGCTCGAGCGACCAGCCGTAGAGGGCCGCCATCGTGACGAACATGCCCGGGATGCAGAGGAAGAGGGAGAAGATCAGGCCGTAGCCGACGATCATGATGCCGACGGCGAGCACGAGCGGCCAGTACGACGGCGCCGGGAGGTGCACGCCCTCACCGTTGCCGGGCTGTGCCAGCTCCTCGGCGGTGGCGACCTTGACCAGCTTGCCGTTCTCGTCCTCGGCGTACTTGCGGTGCCAGAAGTCGTCGAGATCGGCGACCACCGGGGTGACATCGAAGTTGTGCTCCGGGGCGGGCGACTGGATCGACCACTCGATGCCACGGGCATCCCACGGATCCGGGCCGACGTCGGGGCGCCCAGCCTTCTTCCAGGCCCGGTACGACAGGAAGGCGTTGACCAGGATGAGCAGCGAGCCCACACCGAGGATGAACGAGCCGATCGTGGCCGCGAGGTTCCAGAAGGCGAAGCCCTGCGAGGCCGAGTAGGTCTGCATGCGGCGGGGCATGCCCTGGAGGCCGAGGATGTGCATCGGGCCGAAGGTGAGGTTGAAGCCCGCCACCATGGTCCAGAAGTGGATCTTGCCCCACTTCTCGCTGAGCTTGTAGCCGAACACCTTCGGCCACCAGAAGTAGAAGCCGGCCATGAAGCCGAACAGCGCTCCACCGAACAGCACGTAGTGGAAGTGGGCGACGATGAAGTAGGTGTCGGTCTGCTGAGTGTCCGAGGCGGCGACCGAGTGCATCACACCCGAGAGGCCACCGACGGTGAACTGGGTGACCAGGCCGATCGAGAACAGCATGCAGGTGTTGAGCAGCAGCTTGCCGCCCCACATCGTGGCCAGCCAGTTCAGGATCTTCACACCGGTCGGCACGGCGATGAACATCGTGACGGCGGAGAAGGCGGCGACCGAGAGCGGGCCGAGGCCCGAGACGAACATGTGGTGGGCCCACACGCCCCAGCCCATGAAGCCGATGGCGACACCGGAGGCGACCATGAACGGGTAGCCGAAGATGGGCTTGCGGCTGAAGACCGGGATGGTCTCGGACACGATGCCGAAGGCGGGCAGGATCATCAGGTACACCTCGGGGTGACCGAAGATCCAGAAGAGGTGCTGCCACAGCAGCGGGTCGGCGCCCTGCTCGACGTTGAAGAAGTTCGAGTCGAAGCCACGGTCGAGCAGCAGCAGGACCTGGGCGACCGTCAGCACCGGGATGGCGAACAGGAGCAGGAACTGGGTGACGAGGGTCATCCAGGTGAAGACGGGCATCTTCATCCAGCCCATGCCGGGCGCCCGCATGTTGAGCACCGTCGTGATGAGGTTGACGGCACCGGTCATCGAGCCGATGCCGGCGATCAGGAGACCGATGTTCCAGAAGTCGATGCCGTTCGACGGCGAGTAGGCCACACCGTTGTTGGGGGCGTAGTTGAACCAGCCACCGTTGGCACCACCGCCGAGGAACCAGGCGGAGTTCAACAGGAGGCCACCGGCGAGGAACACCCAGAAGCTGAAGGCGTTGATACGGGGGAACGCGACGTCACGAGCGCCGACCTGCAATGGCAGCAGGTAGTTGGCGAACGCAGCACCGAGCGGCATCACGGCCAGGAAGACCATGATCGTGCCGTGCATCGTGAAGACACGGTTGTACGCATCGCCGGAGAGCAGCGTCTGGTCCGGAGCGGCGAGCTGGGCACGGATGCCGAGCGCCGCGATGCCACCGATCACGAAGAAGAACAGTGCGGCGGCGCCGTACATGATGCCGATCTTCTTGTGGTCGACGGTGGTCAACCAGTCCTTGATGCCCGTCGCATTGCGGGGGCGGGCCAGCCCGCCGAGCGGGTTGGTGACCTCGGGACGATCACCCGAGGGGAGTGCGAGGGGTTCTTCGATGATGGCCATGGTCGGCTGCTTC
>JAHDBV010000159.1 GCA_020630195.1 Acidimicrobiales bacterium | reverse complement strand
GTGCCGCGGGCATGATGATCGGGCCGCTCGGCGTCCGGATTTCGCACCATTGACCTCTGTCGCCCACTCCTCATCCGGCATGACCGGGCGAATCGACCCGGGCTGGCGCGCTCGCTCGATCTATCAGAGCGACGCGGTCGGGCCGATTTCGGAGCTCGCGCTGCGCGCTGCGCTGGTGGCCGGCCTGCTGATCGGAACCGGGGCGGTCCGCGTGCCGTTTGCGACGAGATACCTCGTGATGCTGCTCGCCGTCGGCGCCTTGGTGCTGGCGCCGCGTGGTGCCCTCATGAGGATGCGGGTCTCGCTCTCGATTCTGCTGTTCATCGGGACGTTCGTGCTGTCATCGCTGTGGACGATCGAACCCGGTGCCACGCAGTTTCGGATGCAGCAGTGGATCCCGCTTTTCCTCGCCGTCGGGCTGTCGACTGCGTTGCTTGAACGGGACCCCATCGTCGAGTCGGTGAGGCTCGTTCTCCGGATCGGCGTGGTGATGAGCCTCTTTGCGACTGCGGCGTTCGTCGAGTCCCGCACCCACATCGACCCCACCGGATTCAATCCGGAGCTCGAAGGCTGGCACGGCTTCTTTTCACACAAGAACGTGATGGCGCCTTTCATGGTGATGGCGATCGTCTCTGCGATACGGCTCGAGACCGAGCCTGTTCTCCGTTGGATGGTGGGAATCGGTGCCGCCGTGCTCATCGTCGGGTCGACCTCGGTCACCGGCGCCACGGCCTTGGCAGTCGTTCTGGGCTTCCTGTGGTGGTGGAACGTCCTGGAACGGCAGTCCGGCCGGTGGACACAGGGGTTTGTCGCCATCTCCGTCGTCGGCTTCCTCGGTCTCCTCGCATCAGCCGCATTGTCATTGCAGGCTCTCACTCTCGCGTCGGGCAAGGACCTGACATTCACCGGACGAACCGAGATCTGGTCTGCGGTGATCGTGAAGATCGGCGAGCGACCCTGGACTGGTTACGGTGTCGGAGGGTTGCTGTGGGGGCCACCTCCGAGCCCGACGACGGCGGCCGTCTGGCGAGACATCGGATTCAGCGCTTCGCATTCCCACTCCGGAATCCTCGATCTCCTTCTCCAGATGGGTCTGATCGGGCTGGTCATCTACACGATCTTCTGGGTCTCGACCGTGCGGTCCGTGGTAGCGATGCGGAACACCGAACCGGCGCTCGCAGCGGTCCTGCTCTGTTTCGTCGTTCTGCAGATCTACACATCGCTGTCCGAATCGACCTTCCTCGGCGCGTGGATGCTCTGGTTGATGGTGATGAGGGGCCTGGGGCTCGAGGTCTCTCTCGCTGGCAAACGGCGGTCGTCTTCGCATGGCTGATGCCACATCCACAGATCTCAGCCCGAGGGCGGTGTTCGGCGACAGTGCTTGGTCAGCGATCAGTGACCTGACGACACTCGTCGCGTCGACAGTGTCGTTCCTGCTCCTCGGGCGGTCGCTCGGTCCCGAACGTTACGGCGCTTACGTCGGGATGTTCGCCGTCATCGCTCCGCTCGGAGGATCGTTGCTCGGAGCGTTGCCGCTGGCGATTCTGCAGCGTGTGCTTCGGGACGAGGTGAGTCCGTCAACCATCGCGTCTCGCTACCTCCGCCTCACGTCCGTCGCTTCGGTGATCGCCGGAGTCGCGGCGGTGATCATCGGGAGTTTCATCGTCGATCTGTCGCTGGCGGAGCGGGCGTTTCTGGCGGTCGGTGAGATCGGCGGAGCCTCGATGGTGTTCATCACCACGGCGGCGATTCAGTCGGTTCGGGGCTTCGGGGCGTCGGCGCGGCTCCGCGCTTGTCTTGCTGCGCTCCGCCTGGCCGGTCTCGGCGTACTGCTGCTCGGCGGGTGGATCTCGATCCTGGGTGTCGGCATCGTGAACTCGATCGTCAATCTCGCCTTCGGCTCGTTCATCGTGATCGTTCTGCTGCCGCGTGTCGGGATCCGTCTGCACCGGGCGGATGACGTGACCGGCGAACTCGGTCTGTCAGCGGTTCTCGCTGCCCCGATCGCGTCGAACCTCCTCCAGACCGATGGTGACAAAGCGGTGTTGAATGCCGTCGGCCGAACGGAAGAGGCGGGTCTGTACGGAGCGGCGTTCCGTATCGTGATGTTCGGCCTGACGCCGCTCCGCTCTCTGGACTCGGCGCTTTTCCAACGGTTCCTGCCCAGCGGTGATGGCGTGCGCGGTGATCATCTACGTCGTGCGCTCGACTACACCCGTCTGAGTCTTCCGTTGGCGTGCCTCCTCGCTGTGGGGCTGTTGATCGTCTCTCCGATGCTCGAGATCGTGCTCGGGGAGGAGTTCGCTGAGTCCGTGCCGATGGTGCGATGGCTCGCGCTCTTTCTTCCGCTCTCGTCGATCAGCACCGCACCCAACAATGGTCTTCTCGGACTTGGACGAGCAGGGCTTCGAGCGGGAATCTACGGCGCGTCGTCCGTGGTGAGTGTCGGGTGCTATCTCGCACTCATCGATGGGATGGGGTGGCGCGGCGCACTGATCGGGACGCTCGTTGGCGAGGTGGTGCTCGGTGCTCTGGGCTGGATCGGACTGATCCACTACCAGGGTCAGGCGGACGATGTTCTGGAGTCGGTGGAAGCGTGACCATCTACGTCTGTAGCCGCGGTTTCCCTGCCCGGCTCGATGCCGGGGGTTTCTCCCGGCTTCGCGCTGTGGTGCGTGCTGCTTCGTCACTCGACGCAGTCACGCTCGTGAGTGATGCCCCGGACGATCGGCCGACCGGTCCGTTGGCGGATGAGCTTCGGTCGCTCGTGGCCGAGTGGGCGACCGTTCCAAGAGAAGTGTCGCCCGCGGATACATCGCAGGCGTTTGCCGCGATCATCAGACGTATGCAGCCTGCGTCGGAGGATCGGATGATCCTCAGTCGGACCTATTTCGTGCGGAGCCACCGCGAGTGGGCTGACTCTGCTCTGCTCGACCTGGACGATCTCGAGTTCCTGAAGATGGCTCGGCAGCGGCGGATCGGTGGCGGTGACGCGAGCGCGTACGACTTGGCGGCAACGGCGTTTCACGAGTTGGGACGCACACAGGCCTTTCGTCGCCGAACGGTGGCGAGCGCCGTCGATGCCCGGCGGTTTCGGTTGCTTCGGATCGACCATCTTCCGAACGTCGCGGACTTCGTCCCCGATGAGCGACCGGCACTGGCCGACGGTGAGCTGTCGGTCGCCTTCATGGGGAATCTGGCGTACCACGCCAATCTGGACTCGCTGCAGTTTCTCCTCGAGGAGATCATGCCAAGAGTCCGCGTCGCGCAACCCGAGGCGAGACTGACCGTGATCGGGGGCAACGCCCCCGACGGCTACTTCGATCAGTGCCCCTCATGGGTCGAGGCGACCGGTTTCGTTGACGACCTCCAGACCGAGCTCGCACGACACTCCGTCTTCGCTGCACCGGTCCGGTACGGGAGTGGGACGAAGACGAAGCTGTTGTCATCGTTCGCTGCCGGACTTCCGGTCGTCACCTCTCCAGAGGGAGCGAACGGCTTCTCCTTCGACGGTTCTGAAGTCGTTGTCGCCGACGGAGCGGATGCGTTCGCCTCTGCGGTGCTGCGGGCGCTCGGCAGTCGGCAATGCCGCGAGGAGCTCGCTTCGTCGGCATTTCGCTATCTGGTTCGCGAGCACTCGTTGTCGTCGTTCGCCGGGCGGCTCGACACACTGCTCGCATGAGATCGCCCCGCTTGCTCGCAGCGCTCGTCGTCGCGCTCACGGGGATGGCGAGCTGCTCGTCCTCCTCGAGCCCCGAGGAGGACGAAGAGACCACGGCAACCTCCGTCGCTGCAGTCGAATCCTCGACGGGCTCGGTGATCCAGATCCTCGAGATCGAGCCGATCGATGGTGGGGCGGCGATCGAGATCGGCTTCGGAGCGGCTGACATCGGCCGTCAGATCCACCTCGACGTCCGGCCCCGTCAGGCGGGCGCTCCGTGGCAGACCGCCGAAGAGCGTGTCCGTGTCGAGGTGGTCGGTTCGGGTGAACGGACCCTGTTCGTGTCCTTTCAGAGCGGCGAGGTGGTTCCGATGCGCATCGGAATTCCGGACCGGGCGCCGGAAGTCGCCTACGGCGGACGCCTCAGTCCTGCGAGCTTCCTCGTCGAAGTCGGCAATGAGCGTGTGGTGAATGGTGGAGTCGGCGAGTCCGACTCGTTGACCGGTGCGACTCCGCCTGCCGAGGCGCTCGGAGTCGAGGACTGGACTCTGGTTGGTGACGGCGAACAGATTCCCATCGATATCGAGATCCGCACGGATGCGCACTCTTCAGGGCGAACGGTCGACGGTGAGCTGGTGCTGGCAACGAGGCATCGGATCGTTGTTCGGAGCTCCGAAGCGTTGTTGTCCGGTGACGAGTACACGCTCGACCTGGTTGACCAGACGCTCGTCTTCACCCCGTCGGAGTTCGACGTCTCGCCGTCGCTGCACCTGTCCGACATCGGAGTCTCGACACGAGGCGCCGATGTGTTGATCGGATCAGACCTCCTTGTCGCCGGCGATCTGCAGCCGGAAGGTCTCGAGGTCGTCTGGTTCGACGCCGATGGGGTCGAGGTCGATCGTTCGATCGTTGACGCCTCACCTGTGGACGACGCCAATCCACGCGTGGCCGAGGGGTTCGCTGGGCCCACCGGACTCGCGTCGATTCGGGACGTGGGTGCCTCGTCGATTCGCGGCTGCGTGCCGGATCTCGGTTGCTCCGAGCTCGTGCGTGTGAGCGACGACGTCTGGCGGGACGCCCTCGTCGATGTTGCTCGTGGCCTGTATCACCAGCGCTCCGGCATCGCACTCGAGGCTCCGACCACCTCGTTCACCCGCCCGCGGGCCTATCACCCCGACGATGGTCTGACCGTTCGTTCGAGTGGCTACTCCCTGCTCGACGCTTTGCAGCAGTCCGAAGCGGAGATCTTCGAAGGCCTCGTGGCGGGGGCGAGCGATACACCCGCCGATGGCGCGTACGGCGGTCACTTCGACGCAGGAGACTGGGACCGGCGGGCTCAGCACCTCTGGATGGTCCGGTATCTCGCGGATGTCGTCGAGGTGTTCCCGGCTGCCGCCGAGATCAACCTCGGTATCCCCGAGAGTGGCGATGGGATCCCCGACCTTCTCGATGAGGCACTCTGGACCCTGGACGCCTTCACAAGGATGCAGTCGGCGGACGGAGCTGTGCGAGGTGGTATCGAGGCCTCGGACCACCCCGTGACGGGTTCACTCTCCTGGACCGAGACGCTCGACGTGTTCGCCTATGCCCCTGATCCCTGGACCTCCTTTGTCTACGCAGGCGTGGCGGCTGACATGGCCAGGGCCATCGAGCCGTATGACCCCTCGAAGGCCGAGGCGCTGCGTGGTTCGGCAGTGGCGGCATGGGACTGGGCCGAAGTGCAAGAGGTGGACGTCTCCGAGGCCGACCTGGTGGCGACGCAGCGAGCGGTCGCGGGTGCAAGCCTCTTCACGGTCACTGATGACCCGGCGCACCACGATGCGTTCGCCATGGCCTATCCCTACGTCGACACCACTCCGGTGAGCCTCGGTTGCCATGGTGCGGACTGGTGTGACGCGAGCTGGACCTACCTGAAGCTCGATGTCTCGAAGCAGGACCCCGTGTTGGCGGCCGCCGCAAAAGCGGCGCTGATCCAGACCGGGGCGACGTCGGCGGGTCTCGCTCGCTCGTCGACGTCCGGCTGGACGATCGAGCACCCGGAGGTTCCCTTGGTCTGGGGCCTCGGACTCGGTGGAAATCCGAACGTCATCGGACTGGTGCGGGGAGCATCGCTTGCGGAGGACGAGACGTGGTGGCGGCTCGCAGAGCGGGCCGCAGCCAACTCGGTCGGCTTGAATGTGCTCGGCCGGTCGTTCATCACGGGGATCGGTGACGGACCACGCTCGCCCTTGATCGTCGATGTACTGAACGGTGGCAGCGATGTCTGGCCGGGTACTCCCGTCTTCGGTGTGCACGCCGTTGGTGACTATGCCGACGAGGGTTGGCTGGACACGTTCTTCCTCGCCGAGAACGACGTGTCGCCGCTCATGTCGGAGCGCCCCTACACGACGAGGTTCGTGGACGTCGCCGACTTCGCCCCGATGAACGAGTTCACTGTCTTCCAATCGCACGGTCCGACGATTCTCGGGTTCGGATACCTCGCATTCCGGGAGTGACGCCATCGAATCGCGATGTGTCTCGCTGAGGTGAGCTTGCTCAGGGCCAGCGGGCTCTATCGCCCAGGCGTGCCGTTCGGAGCGAGATCTAGCGTTGAATCGTGGAGGTCGAGTGGGTCACCCTCGAGGTGACTGACGACGAGTCCCGTCGCGCTCGCTTCGGATGGTGGTGGCGCCACGGCGAAGGTCGCTCGTACGCTCGCGCCGCGCTTCTGACGGGCACCGTGGCGCTGATCGGGTTCACGGCCGTCCGGCTTGTCACCCCGAGTGCAGCCGGCGACGTCTACGTCGACGCACGGTCGGGGCCGGCCACCGACGAGGTCGCCCTCGGCGCCGCGGTCACCACGATGCGCATCGGCGCATCGT
>JAHDBV010000158.1 GCA_020630195.1 Acidimicrobiales bacterium | reverse complement strand
GCGAGATCACGGCGACCTCGGTCGTGCCACCGCCGATGTCGACGATCATGTTGCCCGTCGGGTCCTGCACGGGGAGTCCGGCACCGATCGCCGCGGCCATCGGTTCCTCGATGATGAGCGACTCACGGGCCCCGGCGAACTCGGCGGCATCACGCACCGCACGTTGCTCGACCCCGGTGATGCCGGACGGGACGCAGATCACGATCCGGGGTTTGGCGACCCAACGCCCCGGGGAGACCTTCTGGATGAAGTACCGGAGCATCGTCTCACACACGTCGAAGTCGGCGATCACGCCGTCCTTCAGCGGACGGATCGCCTGGATGTGGGCCGGGGTGCGGCCGATCATCTTCTTCGCTTCGAGCCCGACGGCGAGTGGCTTGCCCGTGTTGCCGTTGATGGCCACCACGGACGGTTCGTCGAGCACGATGCCCTGCCCCCGCACGTAGACGAGGGTGTTGGCCGTGCCGAGGTCGACCGCCATGTCCCGGGCACCGACGGAGCCGAGCAGCGAGGAGAATCGATTCGACGCCATGGCTCACCTCCTCCGGGAGGACCCCCACGGTAGGTGATCCGGACCCGCGACGTCAGCGCGGCCCGACACCGTGGGTGGCATGACCCACTCGGCGCGGTCGGATGACCGGCCGGGAGGGGTGGGAACGGGTCAGAGACCGGGGAAGAAGATCCCGATCTCGCGCTCGGCCGACTCGTCGGAGTCCGATCCGTGGATCAGGTTCTCGGTCATGATCGTGCCGAAGTCGCCACGGATCGTGCCGGGGGGCGCGGCGGCCGGGTTCGTCGGGCCCATCAGGGTCCGCATGATCGCGAACGTCTCGTCGGGGCCCTCGACGACCATGGCCATCACGGGGCCACGGGACATGAAGGCGACGAGATCGTCGTAGAACCCCTTGCCGACGTGCTCGGCGTAGTGCTCGGCGAGGGTGTCGGCGTCGAGGGTCCGCAGTTCGGCGGCGGCGAGGGTCAGGCCCTTGCGCTCGATCCGGGAGATGATCTCACCGACGAGACCACGCTCGACGGCATCGGGCTTGCAGAGAATCAGCGTTCGGCTCACGGGGTCGGAGGCTACCGACCACCTCGGCCCGTGGCGCTCAGCAGGCCACGAAGATCCGGGCGTCGTCCTGGTTGTTGCCGACGGCCCACGGGGTCAACGACACCTGGTTGCCCGAGATCGAGAACCCGTCGCCACCTTCCATCCGGCGGCTGCCGCGGTAGTCGACGTCGGTGGCCCCGAACACGTCGGTGGCGTCGAGGTCGGCGTCGTTCGTCGCGGCCCCGAGCACCGGGGCACCGAAGTCGAAGGTCACCGAGGTCCCGGCCGAACTCGAGGTCGGTGAGTAGTGGAGGTAGTAGGAGCAGACCGTCGTGCCCGCCGGGATCGTGGTCCCGCCGACGGTGAGATCGGCATCGAGCGTCGTCATGCCCTCGGAGAAGAGGAACACGATCTCGTCGTCGTCGTAGGGGCCGTTGGCCGTGATGTCCGCGCCGTCGGGCATCCCGCCGGCGAACGTGCCGTCGCCCGCCGCGACCGTGGGCGTCGGTGGACCCGCCGGTGGCGGTGCGGTGGTGTCGGTCGGCCCGGTCGTGGTCGTGGTCGACGGCGGCGCCGTGGTGCTCGTCACCCAGGCGGGGGCGCCGTCGAGGACGGTGGTCTCGTAGAAGATCTGATCGGCCCGGGCCTCGCCGATGTCGTTGCCCGTCTCCACGAGCAACTGGCCCGACCCGGTCGAGATCGACTGGATGATCGCCCCGAGACCGAGCACGACGAGGCCGAGCACGAGTGCGTAGCCGGGAAGCGTGACCCCACGTTCGTCCCGCCCTCGCCCGAGCGTGGGCGTCATCCGACGAGCTCCAGGCCGTCGATCCACGTGCCGTCTTCACGGAAGTGGAGCACGACGGTGTGCTCGCCCGGTTCGAGGTAGTAGGAGCCCGGCGCGGTCCGGGGGGCCCAGTTGCTCGACTGGGGCACGTGCCAGGTCGCGCCGCCCGATGGCGAGCCGTTGACCTCGACGTAGAAGGAGTCGGAGGTGCCGTGGGGAGCGATCGTGTTGCCCTGGAGGGTGTAGGTGCCGGCTTCGGTCACGGTGAAGGTGAAGGTGATGTTCGATCCCGTGTTGTTGCCACCGCTGTAGTTGCCGATGCCGTTGTCGGGAGTGCCGACGGCCGGGCGGCCGCTGACGGTCGACAGCACCATGTCACCGGCGAGCACCGCATCGGCGGCCAAGACCTTGAGCACGGGGTCGGCGCCGCCGCCGAGCGATCCGTCGTTGAGCGGGAAGTCCTGGTTGGCCCCGCCGTGACAGTTCCACTGGATGAGTTCGGCGCCGTTCGACGACGATGCACCGGACACGTCCATGCACCGGCCGGACGCCTTGTTGATCCAGGTCTCACCGACGCGCTCCCACTGCTGGGACGGGTTCGAGGGGTCGCACGAGGAGGTGTAGATCTTGGCGCCGTTGCCGGTGCTGTCGTTCTCCGGAGCGAGGCACTCCCCACCCATCTCGAGCAGGTAGGTGCCGTCGGGTGTCTGGGAGATCGTGACGACACGGTCGCTCGAGCCCGAGCAGGACGCCTGGACGATCTTGCCGTTGTTCGGCCGACGGCGCAGGCACTTGCCGGAGTGGTCGATGCCGACCCGACCCTCGTACACCTCGACGAGCGCGACCGGGGCGGCGGTGGTCGTGGTGGTGGGCGGTGCCGTCGTGGTCGTGGTCGTCGGGGCCGTGGTGGTGGTCGTCGGCGCGGCCGTGGTCGTCGTGGAGCTCGGCGGGTTCGTCGTGTTCGTCGCCCAGGCCGGGGCCTCCTCCAGGATCGTGGTCTCGTAGAAGATCTGGTCGGCGCGCGCCTCGCCGATGTCGTTGCCCGTCTCGACGAGCAGCTGGCCCGATCCGGTCGAGATCGACGACACGATGCCGCCGAGGCCGACGACCATCAGACCGAGCACGAGGGCGTAGCCCGTGAGGCTGACACCACGTTCGCCGTCCCGGGACGCGGCGGTGCCCGCCCAGTCGACGGGCGGGCGCATGCGGGCGGCGAGCCGGATCACTGCTTCACCAACTCGAGGCCGTCGATCCAGGTGCCGTCCTCGCGCCAGGACAGCACGACGGTGTGTTCACCGGGTTCGAGGAAGACCTGCGTGGCGGTGCGGGGCGCCCACGTCGTCGTGTTCGGGATGTGCCAGGCCGTTCCGCTGCTGGGATTGCCGTTCACCTGGACCCAGAACGAGTCCGAGACGTGGTCGGGAGCGATGACGTTGCCGACCACGGCGTAGGTGCCGCGTTCGGTCACGGTGAAGGTGAAGGTCGCCTTCGAGTTCGTGTTGTTCGCACTCGAGTAGTTGGCACGGCCCCGGTTCGAGGTGCCGATGGCGGCCCGGCCGTCGACCGTCGAGCTGGCCATGTCGCCCTGGAGGGTGGCGTTGGCGGCCGACACCTGGAGCACGGGGTCGTTCCCACCGCCGAGGCTCCCGTCGGTCAGCGGGAAGTTCTGGTTGCCACCGCCGTGGCACGACCACTGGATCAGCTTGGCGTTGTTCCCGGTCGAGCCGCCGTAGACGTCGAGGCAGCGGCCGGATGCGGCGTTGATGAAGCGGTCGCCGTCACGGGTCCAGCGCTGGGTGGCGTCGTTCGGGTCGCAGCTCTCGGCCCAGATCTCCGCCCCCTGGCCGAGGGAGTCGTTGGCGGGCGCCAGGCACTCTCCACCCATCTGCAGCACGAACGACCCGTCGTCGGAGGCCTGGTTGATCGTGACCTGACGGTTCGAGTTGTTGTTGCATCCCTGCTGGACGACCTGGCCGTTGTTCTTCACCCGGAGGCACTTGTTCGAGTGCTGGATGCCGACCCGGCCCTGGTAGACGTTCTCGAACGTCACGTCGGCCACCGGCGCGGTCGTGCTCGTGGTCGGCGCCGCGGTGGTCGTCGTCGTGCCGTCGTCGGAGCCGCCGTTGACGGTGCCGGTGCCCTGACCGGAGGTGCCTTCGTTCTCTTCCTCGGGGGTGGTGACGCCGGTCCAGTCGTCCTCGTCGTCGTGGAACGGCAACGACGACGGCGGCTCGTTCACGTCCGGCAGCGGCTGATTGACCTCGACACCCTGGCGTCCGAGATGGGCGCCGAGCCCGGCTTCGAGCGCACCGAGGCTCGCGACGATGCCGCTCAGCACGGCGGCGGTCGCGATGGCGTACCCCACGAGGGTGGCGCCACGTTCGGTGCCTGCGCGTCGGCGCTCGATCCAGCTCACTCCGTGGTTGTCGGCCCGGTTCGCACCGAACTTGACGAGGTGGGTTCGCCTACCCAGCGTCTGGACGCGGCCCGGGCTCCGGAGGGTCGGGGCTCAGCCGTCCTCGGGCTCACCGTGGCCGGGGCCACCACCGTCGACGGCGGCGGCCCGTTCGAGACGTTCGGCGAGATCGACCAGTGCGGCGCGCACCTCCCCCACCACGTAGAGGCTGCCGGACACGACGATCAGGTCCTGCTCGGAGGTGACCGCCCGGGCACGGACGAGGGCGTCGACCGGATCGCGGACGATCTCCACCTGCACACCCATCGACGACGCCGCGGCGGCGAGTTCGTCGGCGGGCATCGGACGGAAGCCGGGCTCGCAGACGATCACCGCATCGAACCGGTCGGCACCGAACGCCGTGAGCATCTCGATCGGGTCCTTGCCGGTCGTGGCGCCCAAAACGAGCACCTCCGAACCGAGCGTTCGCATCTCGTGATCGAGGGTGTGGCGCACGGTGCGAGCGCCCGCGGGGTTGTGCGCACCGTCGAGCACGATCGTCGGCTCGCGCCCGACGACCTCGAACCGGCCCGGAATCGAGAGATCGGCGAGCGAGGCACGGAGCAGATCGTCGTCGAGGGGTGCGTCGAGGAACGCTTCGACCGCAGCGATGGCCACCGCCAGGTTGTCGCTCTGGTGGGCGCCGTGCACCGGGACGAACACGTCGTCGTGCGAGCCCCAGGGTGTCGTCACGTCGAGGACCCGGCCGCCCAGGGCGACCCGCTGGTCCTCCACGAGCAGCTCGTGATCGCGGACCACGAGTGGCTCGGGGCCCTCCGCTCGGATCGCGTCGAGGAAGACGTCGTCGTCGACCCCGACGATCGCCGGTCGACCGGCCATGACGATGCCGGCCTTCTCCCAGGCGATGCGCTGGCGCCAATCGCCCACACCGTCGGTGTGGTCCTTCCCGAGGCTCGTGAACACCGTCACGTCGGCGTCGAGCACGTTCGTGGAGTCGAATCGACCGAGCATGCCCACCTCGACGACGGCCACCTCGACGCCGACCTCGGCGAACCACATGAAGGCGACCGCCGTGAGCAGATCGAAGTGGGTCGGCCGTTCACCGAGTCGGTCGACGATGGCGGCGAGCAACCCGACGAGTCGACCGAAGTCGTCGTCGGGGATCGCCCGGCCGTTGTGCTGGATGCGTTCGGTGATCGACTCGAGATGAGGCGAGGAGTAGGTGCCGACCGACAGCCCGAGGCCATCGAGCAGCCCCGTGATCATGCGGCCCGTCGAGCCCTTGCCGTTCGTGCCGGTGAGATGGATCGACCGGTACGCGCCGTGCGGATCGCCGACGGCGGCCAGCAACTCGGTGATGGAATCGAGATTCAGCTCCGCCGTGTCACCCGCGACCGCGCCCGTGGCCGCATGGTCGATCCGGGAGGCGAGCCAGGCCTCGGCCTCGGCCAACTTCATGGGTTCGCTCCGACCGTGGTGGAGGACGCGCTCAGGAGGCGGCGCGGCGAACGCGCTGGCCCCGCGGCACGAGCGTGGGCTCGACACGGTCGATCACCGTGTCGGTGTCGATCACGACCTCACCGACGTCCGCCCGGGACGGCAGGTCGTACATCACGTCGAGCAGCACCTCTTCGAGGATGGCTCGCAGGCCTCGGGCACCCGTGCCCCGCAGCATCGCCTGATCGGCGATGGCACCCAGCGCCTCGTCGGTGAAGGACAGCTGGACGTCCTCCATCTCGAAGAACTTCTGGTACTGCTTCACGAGTGCGTTGCGGGGCTCGACGAGGATCTGCACCAGCGCCTCCCGGCTCAGCTTCTCGACGGTGCCCATCACCGGCAGACGGCCGATGAACTCCGGGATCAGACCGAACTTCAGGAGATCCTCGGGCTGGAGCTGGGCGTAGAGGTCGTCGATGTCGACCTCGTCGGGCGAGCGCACGTCGGCGGCGAAACCGACCGAGGTCTTGCCCACGCGGGACTGGATGATCTGGTCGATCCCGGCGAATGCACCACCACAGATGAACAGCACGTTCGACGTGTCGATCTGGATGAAGTCCTGATGCGGGTGCTTGCGACCGCCCTGGGGCGGCACCGAGGCGACGGTGCCCTCGAGGATCTTGAGCAGCGCCTGCTGCACGCCCTCACCGGACACGTCACGGGTGATCGAGGGGTTCTCCGATTTGCGGGCGACCTTGTCGATCTCGTCGATGTAGATGATCCCGGTCTCGGCCCGCTTCACGTCGAAGTCGGCGGCCTGGATCAGCTTGAGGAGGATGTTCTCGA
>JAHDBV010000157.1 GCA_020630195.1 Acidimicrobiales bacterium | reverse complement strand
GGCCGATCGTTTCTCGGCGCGCCCCATCGTTGACCTCGAGCGGGACAACGGCCTCGGTCGCCAGCCAGTGGTCGGCGAGGTCTTCGATCTCGGTGGCTGTGAGACGGTCGTTGGCGTGTGTTGCGACTGCCTGCAGGACGTCGCGGCGGTCGAAGATGGCGTGCTGCTCTGTCACGCCCCGATGGCTCGCCAAGTGGGCGAAGAGGGCATTGGTGTCGTCGGGGCGCCAAAGCTGAAGCTCGTCATCGCGGGCGAGCGCTTTGGCTGCGTCCTGGTCGAAGCCCGCTTCGGAGAGGACATTGATCCACGACTGGCGCAGCTCGCTCGCTTCGACGCCATGCTCCTTGCCGGGCCGGGTTGCCACCGCTGCCGTCTGCCGGGCCGATGCCGTGAAATAGCCCATCTCCTCGGCGAGTCCGAGTACCGCCTCGCGGCGGGAGGAGATTGACATGACGACGTCACGGCTGACGCCTTCGATGTCGGCCAGACCCTTGTGGACCTCTTGCCAAGCGATACCGAAGCGCTGGGCAAGCTCGTGGCGGAGCTGTGCACCGGAGAGGTAGCCGGCGGTGGTGGCATGAGCGAAGAGACCTCGCCCATCGAGCGCCCGAGTCTGGCCGAGCGAGTTCGTGGCCATGTTGGCGATCACGACGTGCTCGTGGAGCTGCGGCTCGAGGGCCCGGTTCGTGTAGTGCCGATACGAGGCAGCGATCATACGACCGGCGCGCTCTTGCTGGCCTTGGCGGCGAACGACGAAGCCCTCGCGCTCGATGTAGTCCATACCGGCTGTCACGGCCGACTCGATGGCGGCGTCGATCTGTTGGCGATCGTCCTCCGTCCCGACGGCGTAGAGCGCAGACACGGACTTCGGAACCGAGAAGGTGACGTCGTAGCCCATCACCACCTGCGGCTCTTCACGAGACGCAGCGAACCGATTGGCCTCTGCGCGGGTGATCAGCCAGCGGCCACTGTCGTCCTTGGCGGCGTCGAGGAAGACGTCCGGGGTCTCTGGAGCGTCGGTGCCCTGTAGGTCTGCGGCGAGCTGGGCTTCTCGGACCGATGCGGTGGTCTTGGCGACCCGGCGCACGTATGAGGGATCGACGCCAACGATCTCAGCTACCTCGGTCACCGAGAGGAGCTCGGAAGGATCGTGGTCGAGCTTGGAGATGCCGTGTGCATGGCCCCGCTTCCGGCCACTCGATCCCGTCGCTGGGAGGATTCTCTCCTCCGTGCGAGGGTCTTGGCCGAGCAGCACCCGACGAAACGCTTCGGCTTCGACCGTCTCGCCGAGATCGAAGTGCTCCGGCATCGCGCCTTCGCCTCGCCACCGCCCCGGCGCCTCGGTGGAGTCGGCGAAGTATCCACCGATGCCGTCGGCCGGTGAAGCGGTGGGGACCGAACCGGCACCTGAGCGGCGCTTCTCAGGCTGACCTTGCTCGGCCCCGCCATGGAGGTAGTCGACGATTTGGCCTGCAGCTCGCCCGGCGCTTCCAGCATGCGCTCCGAGCACGGTGACGCTCACGTGCATGGACCTCTGTGGCCCGGCCCGAAGCAGAGCTGGGACGCCCCCGTGGCCACTTCAGCAGAAGGGGGAGTCTCCCGTCACTCTGCGTGGCAGAGGGAGATCTCCCACGAACCTCCCAAAGCTGGTCCGCCAGGACCTGCAGTTGTGTCTGTCATTTTTCCGTGCCGGGCGAGGGCGTGGGAATGCATCGGTGCTGCGGCACCGGCAGTTACGGCGTGGTGGGCGCCGACTTGGGTGGACGGAGTAGTTGTCGGCCGACAGAATCGGCCGAGGCGACGGTTACTTCGCGCCGAGGAGGACGGAACCGATGGCTGGGATGTCTGATGAGCACAAGGCAGCGCTGAGCGAAGGACGCAAGAATGCCGCCATCGTGCGGCGCTACCTGGAGGCAAAGGAAGCTCATCGGCCTCAGCGAGGAAGGAAGCGCACACCCGATTCGATCAAGAAGCAGCTTGCCACGATCGAAGAGGAGCTCGGCGGGGGAGTGACATCGCTGAAACGGCTCGAGCTGATTCAGCGACGGTTCGACCTCCAGGACGCGCTGGTCGACCTCGAGGAGGCCGCAAAGGTCGACATCGGCGCGCTCGAGACCGAGTTTGTGGGGGTGGTCGCCGCCTACAGCGAGGCGAAGGGAATCGGCTATCGAACGTGGCGCGAGGTCGGCGTGGAGGCCGACGTCCTTCGCCGTGGCGGAGTCAAGGAGACCCGCCGCCGGGCATAGCCGGCATGCGGCCGCAGCCAGGTCGGTCTGAGGTCACGGACGCCCCAGACCGAACCCAGCTGCCTCCTCGGAAGCGGATGGCCGTGCGGTCTACCACCGGCCAGCGATTAGCTCCTCCGCCGTCGTCCAGCCGTAGTTGTGGATGGTTGGTGCGCTGTGCAGGTGCCAGTTGGCGCGGTTGCCGGTTGATGTGGTGATGCAGCCGGGTCGGTCGACGCCGTCGCCGAGCCAGTCGCCCACGATGAGGGTGGTGGTGGTCCAGCAGTAGTTGTGGATGGTTGGTGCGCTGTGCAGGTGCCAGTTGGCGCGGTTGCCGGTTGATGTGGTGATGCAGCCGGGTCGGTCGACGCCGTCGCCGAGCCAGTCGCCCACGATGAGGGTGGTGGTGGACCAGCAGTAGTCGTGGATCGTCTCCGCGCCGTAGAGGTACCACGTGGCTCGATTGGTGGTGGGGTTACCGACAACGCACCCGGGTTGCTCAACGCCGCTGTTGTTCCAGTCGCCCCATACGAGAATCGCTGTTGACCAGCAGAATTCGAGTGGCTCTTGGCCGAGGCGATAGATCGTTGTCCGGTTGGTTTCGGGGTCGGCAACGACGACGCCGACGCTGTCCGCAGATCGAGAGGCACCGCTCGATTCGCAGTTGTTGCTGACATGGAAGGCCCCGCGGTCCGTGGGCAGATGGTCGCCGTTGACGAAGTAGTGGTAGTCGACAGGCTTCCCGTCGAGCTGAATGGCCTGCGTGTCCGAGTAGGTCGATGCTCGACCGACTGGGGTCATGCGCTGCTCGTAGTGGAGGTGCGAAGTCCATCCACCTGAGCCACCGACAGCCCCGAGCCGATCGCCTTGCTCCAATTGCGTGCCGACGGCACGTTCCGACTGAGAGGCAAGGTGCGCGTAGAAGGTAGTGAATCGGTGTCCGCCGCTGCTGCCGTGGTCGAGTTCAACGATCCAGCCAAAGGCTCCAAGCCATTCGTTTCTGATGACGGTGCCGTCGGCGCTGGCCAAGATGTCCTTGCCGGAATCCTCTACGCCATACAGATTGAAGTCGAGGGCGTTGTCGCCTGCGCCGTGACCTGGGTACGTCGCAGCGTTCCATTCCTCGCCGCACGGGAATGGCAGCTGATACTGCTCGGACAGGTTGGATGCGCTGGCCGGCGACGCGTTCATGGCTACTGCCAGAACGCCTACGACCAGCGAGACCGAGAGCAGCCCGATGAGGCCGGGTCGCCAAGCCCGCGCGGGTGTCCGCCGCGGTTTCATCGCTTCTCGCCACGTTGACCGCTGGTGTGCACGCGAGGGAGTGGACTGGTTGGTGGTAGCTCGCATTTTGATCCTCCTGTCTCGAGCTGGACCCTGCGCCGTCGTGCGGGGCCTCGGTCTCGATTGAAGAAGCTGGAACTGCACTGATGCGCAGCGAAGTGCACTCAGTGGATTCGTGCACTTCGCCGATGGCCGAGTCGCTGGCGGGTAGAGGTAGCGCCCGGAGGTCGTCGACGACCGATACGCGATTCGTCCTGCCCGGGTGCTGCGGCGAGAGCGGGGTGGGGGCGTTGCTCCTCGCTATCCCGGGGCGCTGTGAGAGGCTTGGGACTGCGACTACGAGGCCGCCTCGAAGCCAGAACCGTGTCGCCAGAGGCCTTGTAGTGGTGAGAGTTCGAGCCGGTAGGCGGAATCAGCGACTGTGTACTGTGGCCTTGTGGACCGCCCGCACCTCCATCCCGACGATCGCCGAGGGGACAGTGAAACGATTCGCGCACGGGAGAGCACTGACGGCGACTTCACGCCCCGATGGCTGAGTATTCATCCGACTGATCACTGCAACCACAGGTGCGACTGGTGCTGGTACGAGCGTTCCAAGGACGCAGTAGCTCGAAACTCGCTACTTACTGCGCTTTCGACCCTGCTTCACGCGGGAGATGTCGACCTGGTCGTTTCCGGTGGTGGTGAGCCCACGCTCTATCCGGGATTTTCTGACCTGCTGGCTGTGCTTGAGACGACCACTGGGGTCCATAGAAAGCTGTACACCAACGGGAGTCGCCTGGGCCGGACCGATTCGATCTCTGCTGCGTTCGACTACGTGCGGGTGAGTATCGACGCCGGCGGTCCCGAGGCCTATTCGGTCGAGCATGGATGCGACCCGTCCGAGTACTACCGAACTCTTGAGGCACTCGCTCGAGTTGGGAGTGAGACCTCAGTCGGCGTCTCGGCGGTAGTTCATGAACGAAATGCCAGCACTATTCCGAGGCTGGTCCAGGACTGCGAGAGGTTCGGGATTCGTACGCTGGTCTTGAGGCCGCTGCTAGTCGGGCAGTCGCGGCAATCGATGCCGGAAGTGGGAGAAGTGGCCAGCGACTTCGTAGATGTGCTTGTTGTGAGCGATCCCGGCGTCTACTCGCAACCGACGTTGGGGGTTGCAGCCCTCCCTCTTCTGCTGGCGCCCGATGGCTTCGTGTACCCGTGTTGCCACGCTGTGGGGCCGGAGTTCCGTATTGCCGCTATCAGCGAGCTGGAGGAGGGATCGTGGGTTGGCTCGGAACGGCACCTCTCGGCGCTTCGTGCCTACGTACAGAAGCCTCATTCGTGTCAGGCCTTCGACCCGCAACTCGACTACGTGCGGCTGGGAAGGTACTCCACCCCGGCAACCTGCGCCACGCCGCCACCGGCGAAGCAGACGGCGAAGCACCACCGCCGGGCGACAAACACGGAGGAGAACTAGTGCAGCAGGCATCAAACGACGATGTCGCTCGACTTGTCGAAGAGCTGTTTTCTCGGCACCGGGAAAGATGGCACTCGCAGCTGAAGCAGATTCGTCGACCAGAGGGCCAGACCTATCGGGAACTCTCGAAGATCACTGCGACTGCGTTGGCTGGGTTCTGCCACACCCACCGCAACCGCGCAGGGGAGCTCCTTCGTGGCCAGGCGCAATGGAGCCGCTACGAGGTCGAGCGTGTGATCGAAGTGCTTGGCCTGTCGGATGACGAAGCATCTTCCCTCTCAAGCTTGGCTGACCACGCTAGAGAGGGTGGCCAGCTCGCCGATGTGTCCGGGAGTCCGTTGGTGTGCCTGAATCAGTGGAATCGCGGTCGCCCGCTCCTCGAGGCGAACCACCGCGTTTCGCTCGGGAGTTTGAAACACCCGCTACCGCCTGCGGTCGCCGAGAGCGCGCGCAACAGCCACGAGGTCGGCCGGTTGGTCGGGCTAACGGGATGGTCCGGTATCGACTGGGCCGAGGCCCCCGGACAGGAACGATTCGATCTAGAGGTAGCAGAGGTCGACTACAAGTTCGTGTTGGCGACGGCAAGCGTCGCTCAGCTGAACAAGGAGCTACTTGCGGCCGTCCGCTCGGCTGCTGAGTCATGCGATGTGTCAGAGCTCGTGCGGCTTACCCCGTTCGCAAACATCGCCGCCAACGTCAATGTTGTCTCAAGTGACGAACGTGTCGTGCTCGCCCAGCGGTCCGGCCGGGTCAAAGCGTTCCGGCACGAGTGGAACCTTGGAGTCAACGAAGGAATGAAGCCGACGGGCGAGGCGATCGGGGAATCCAGCGAGAACTTCTTTGACGCTGCAAAGCGAACCGCTCGTGAGGAACTTGGTGTGCCCGAAGAGAGCCTCGATGCTGTCGTCGTGAACTGGTTCGGCTACTGCACGACGTGCGTCAACTTCTACGTATTTTCGCATGTGCGTACTTCCTTGACAGCAGCAGAGATTGAAAAGGCATGGCGCCTGGATGCGAGCCACGGACACGAGATAGAGCGACTGGAGACGCCAGAGCTGACTGAGGAGCTCCTCAGCGAGATCGGGTCGGGGAGCAATGTCGAGTCCGGTGCTTGGCTTCATCATGCGACTGTCTCGGCCGAGCGACTCGAGGCGGCAGCCCCGCTCCTCGGTGTGCGGCTCGGGTAGTAGCCGATCTTCGTCTCGCGCAAGGCTCAGGCCAGCACGAGCAATCAACCTGCTCTGTCTCCGCTATCCAAACTCACGTTGCAGACGAGTGGGATGGCCGCGGAACGTGGGCTCCCCTGGGTTCTGTGCCCAGGGGAGCTCCAGCCCTAGAAGGCTTCTTCGCCGGCCTTGACTTCGGCGGGCTGGTCCTTGGCGGGGGTGTCGAGGTAGCCGATCTGGTTGGCGATGACTTCGTAGCGCTCTCTGTTGTCGCCGGTGTCTTTGTCGGTCCACTGGGAGTGGCTGAGTCGTCCGGTGATGGAGACCAGTCGTCCCTTGGCGAGGTAGCGGTGGTGTTGTTCGGCGGGTGTGCCGAAGGTCTTGATGGGGATGAAGTCGGCGCCTTCGGTGCGGCCTCGGTCGACGGCGAGTCGGAAGGT
>JAHDBV010000045.1 GCA_020630195.1 Acidimicrobiales bacterium | reverse complement strand
GGGTCGGCTCGGTGCCGTCGATCCAGATGTATTCGGCCCTGTACGCCATGGGGGGTCTCCTTTTCGAGAGTGTCGATCTCAGCAAACCCGATCAACGCCCGAACCAACACACCGGTGTGTGAACGGAATGTGAAACGGAGCTTTGCTCTTGTCGCTCGGCGCTCGGCCCTGACACCCTCGGAGACGTGGAACGCCAACACGCCTACGTGATGCGAGCGCTCGAGGAGCGCCGGATCAACCTCGTCCGGTTGTGGTTCACCGACGTGCTCGGTCAGCTGAAATCGGTCGCGATCTCCCCCGTCGAGCTCGAGACGGCCTTCGACGAGGGCCTGCACTTCGACGGCTCCGCCGTCGACGGGTTCTCCCGGGTGCAGGAGAACGACGTGCTGGCGATGCCCGACCCGTCGAGCTTCGAGCTGCTCCCCTGGGCCGACGGTGGCAGCTCGGCCCGGATGTTCTGCGACATCCAGAACCCCGACGGCACCCCCTTCGATGGGGATCCCCGCCAGATCCTGCGTCGGAACCTCGACACGGCTCGCGCCGCCGGGCACGAGTTCATGGTCGCCCCGGAGATGGAGTTCTTCTACTTCGCCTCCGGCGACCCGGCGAAGGGCCCGGAGTTGCTCGATTCGGGCTCCTACTTCGATCTCACCACCTCCGACGTCGCCTCGGATCTGCGGCGCCAGACGCTGTCGGTGCTGGAACAGATGGGCATCCCGGTGGAGTACTCGTTCCACGAGGACGCCCCCTCCCAGCACGAGATCGACCTGCGCTACACCGACGCCCTCACGATGGCCGACCAGATCATGACGTTCCGGTTGATCGTGCGGGAGCTGGCGATGGAGCGGGGCACCTACGCCTCGTTCATGCCGAAGCCGCTCGCCGACGTCCAGGGCTCGGGCATGCACCTGCATCTGTCGCTCTTCGACGACGACGTCAACGCGTTCCACGACGCCGACGCGCCCTACGGCCTCGGCGCCACGGGCCGGGCGTTCACCGCCGGCCTGTTGCATCACGCCCGGGAGATCACGGCGGTGACCAACCAGCTCGTGAACTCCTACAAGCGCCTCGTGGTGGGCTTCGAGGCGCCCACGTGGATCTCGTGGGCGCAGAACAACCGCTCGGCGCTGGTCCGGGTGCCGGTCACGAAGCGGGACAAGACCTCCTCGACCCGGATCGAGTACCGGGCCCCCGATCCGGCGTGCAATCCGTACCTCGCCTTCTCGGTGATCCTCGCCGCCGGGCTGAAGGGCATCGAGGAGGGCTACGAGCTCGGGCCGGAGACCGCGGAGAACCTCTACGACCTGTCACCGGCCGAGATCGAGAAGCTCGGCTACGCCCCCCTCCCGCAGTCGCTCGCCGAGGCGCTCGACGTGATGGAGTCGTCCGAGCTCGTCCACCAGACCCTCGGCGACCACGTCTTCGAGTGGTTCCTGCGGAACAAGCGGGCCGAGTGGTGGGACTACAAGTCGAACGTCACCCGCTGGGAACTGGAGCGGTATCTGCCGTCATGGTGACGCCGCCGCTTCTCCTCTTCCCCGATCCGGCCGGTCCGGAGTTGGTGCGCAGCCTCGATCTGTCGGGTCATGCCTGGGTGGCCACCGGCCCCCACACGGCGCTGGCCGACGTCGAACCCGACGAGGGATTCGGTGGCGCGATCATCGACGTCACCACCGAGGCCGAGGCGGGCTGGCTGTTGTGTCGTGAGCTGCGTCGGCGCGACGCCCCGGTCGAGCCGTTGCTCGTGCTGATCTCGGGCTCCCAGCTCGACGAGCTCGACGCCCGGCACGAGATGTTCGACGACTTCATGATCGCCCCGTTCCATCCCCGCGAGCTCGAGGCCCGCCTCCAGCACCTCCTGTGGAAGGCCGGCAAGGGCGTTCGGCCCGACCTCGTCGAGTACGGACCGCTCCAGCTCAACCTCGAGACCTACCAGGCCGTGATCAACGGCGAGCCGCTCGACCTCACCTACATGGAGTACGAGCTGCTGAAGTTCCTCGCCTCGAATCCGGGCAAGGTCTTCACGCGCGAGACGCTGCTCAACCGGGTGTGGGGCTACGAGTACTACGGCGGGGCGCGCACGGTCGACGTGCACGTGCGACGCCTGCGGGCGAAGCTCGGCCAGGAGCACGCCCATCTGATCCAGACGGTGCGGTCGGTCGGTTACAAGCTCGGCCAGTCCCGTTGGAGCGCCGACTGAGCGACCTCCGGCCCGGATCGGCCGATCAGGGGAAGATGCCCCGCCGGTCGTAGGTGTCGGCGAGTCGGGCGAGCGCCACGGCGTAGGCGGCGTCGCGATACGACGCGCCGTACTCCGCTGCGGCGGCACTGACCGCGTCGGCGGCGTCCCACATCATCGAGCGTTGCCGCTCGTCGACGTCGTCGGCCGACCACGCCCGGGCGGATCGGTTCTGGAGCCACTCGAAGTAGCTGACGATCACACCGCCGGCGTTGGCGAGCACGTCGGGGATCACGTCGATCCCGGCACCGGCCAGCACGGCGTCGGCCTCGGGTGTGGTGGGTCCGTTGGCGCCTTCCACGACCACCTCGCAGCGGAGGTTCCGGGCCACCGACTCGGTGATCTGGTTCTCGAGGGCGCACGGGGCGACGACGTCGGCCTCCACGGCGAAGAGGTCGTCGATGACGTCGGCGGCGCCGAAGCCCGCGACGCCGCGGTGCTCGTCGACGTGGAGCCCGAGCTTGTGCACGTCGAGGCCCGACGGGTCACCGATGGCGCCGGTGTGGTCGCCGACGGCGATGATGCGGGCGCCCGATTCGGCGGCGAGCCGGGCGAAGTGGCGGCCGACGTTGCCGAAGCCCTGGACCACGATGTCGAGTCCGTCGAGCACCCGGTCGTGTTCACCACACCAGTGGCGCAGTGCGTAGAGCACGCCACGTCCGGTGGCCTCTTCGCGTCCGACCGAGCCGCCACAGATGATCGACTTGCCGGTGACGACCCCCTTCACGGAGTTGCGCCGCTCGGGGCCGCTCATGTTGGCGTAGGTGTCCATCATCCAGTCCATCACCCGGGCGTCGGTGCCCATGTCGGGTGCGGGGATGTCGTGGTCGGGGCCGATGTTCGAACCGAGCGCCGCGGTGAAGCGACGGACCACCCGGCGGAGTTCGTCCTCCGACAGTGCGGAGGGGTCGATGGCGACGCCACCCTTCGCGCCGCCGAGGGGCAGCCCGACGAGCGAACACTTGATGGTCATCCAGGCGGCGAGCGCCTTCACCTCGTCGAGGTCGACACCCTCGTCGAAGCGCATGCCGCCCTTGAACGGCCCGAGGATGTTGTTGTGCTGGATCCGGTAGCCACGGACCGAGCGCCACGTCCCGTCGTCGAGCTGGACGGGGAAGTTGACGATGACCTCGTTCTTCGGCTGTCCGAGGATGGCCCGGTACTGGGGGGCGAGGCCGATGAGGTCGGCACCGCGGTCGATCTGGGCGACCGCCTGGCGGTGGAGGGAGCTGGATGACACGGGAGAACTCCGATCGGCGTCGTTGACGACCGTGAGCGGGTGGATGATGTGGTCGCGGGGATCCTCAGCGGACCGGGCGAAGCTGCTCGAGGCCCCCGCAGTAGGGCCGGAGGACCTCCGGCACCGTGACCGAACCATCGGCATCCTGCGCGTTCTCCATGAGGAAGAGCAGCGTCCTTCCCACGGCGCAGGCCGTGCCGTTGAGCGTGTGGAGCACCTCGGTGCCCGATTCGCCCTTCATCCGGGTGCTCATCCGGCGCGCGGAGTAGTCGGTGTAGTTCGAACACGACGTCACTTCGCGGTATCGCTGTTCGGACGGCAGCCAGACCTCGAGGTCGTACTTCTTGGCCGCGGCGGCGCCGAGGTCGCCCGAGGCGACGGTGATCACCCGGTAGGGCAGGCCCAACGAGCCGATGATCTCCTCCTGGCGCTCCCGCAGCAGTTCGAGCTCGTCCCACGACCGGTCGGGGTGCGAGTAGACGAACATCTCGACCTTGTCGAACTGGTGGACCCGGAACAGTCCGCTCGTGTCCTTGCCGTAGGTGCCGGCTTCCCGGCGGAAGCACGACGAGTACCCGACGTAGCGGGCGGGCAGCATCTCGGCGTCGAGACGCTCTCCGCGGTGGAACCCGGCGAGGCCGACCTCCGAGGTGCCGATGAGGAACAACTCGTCGGCCTCGAGCGCGTAGACCTGGTTGCGGTCGGTCGGGAAGAACCCGGCGTCGACCATCATCTCCTCACGCACGAGCACGGGCGTCACGACGGGCACGAAGCCGTGCTCCGACAGCATCGCCATCGTGTACTGGACGAGGGCGAACTGGAGCCGGACGGCGTCACCGAGCACGTAGGCGAAGCGACTGCCCGACATCCGCACGGCCCGCTCGGTGTCGACGATGCCCAGCTTCTCGCCGAGCTCGCCGTGGGAGTAGCGCGGCTCGGGTCCGGCCTCGCCGACGATCGTCTCGACCCGGAAGTCGTCCTCGCCGCCGATCGGCACCGAGTCGTGCGCCGGGTTGGGGATCGTCAACACGAGTTCGGCGACGGTCGCCTCGGCCTCGGCCAGGGCGTCCTCCGCGGCCTTCAGATCGGCCTTCAGCCCCTGGGCGGCCTCGATCGCCGCGGGGCGGTCGGCCGGATCGGCCTGGCCGATGGCCTTGGAGGCGGCGTTGGCGTCGGCCCGGAGCCGCTCGGTGTCGGTCCGCTGCGATCGGGAGGCGACATCGGCGGCGAGCAGCGCATCGATGGACGAGGGCTCGGCGCCCTTGTGCTCCGCCCCTGCGCGGTAGGCGGCGTCGTCCCGGAGCCTCTTGAGATCGATCACGGGCGCGACGCTAACCGAGCGGGTCGCCGAACCCGTCGAGAATGTTGACGACGTTGGTGCCGAGCTGCTCGGTGGCGTAGCCGCCTTCGAGAACGAACACGGTCGGCAGACCGAGGCGCCGGATGGCGGAGCCGACCCGGAAGAAGTCGTCGCTGGCGAGCCGGAAGGCGCTGATCGGGTCGCCCTCGTAGGTGTCGACGCCGGTCGAGATGACGATGGCGTCGAGCTCGGCCCCCTCGAGGGCGACGAGCGCGACCTCGAGCACGTCGAGCCAACGGCCGGCGTCGGTGCCCCGCGGCAGCGGGAAGTTCCGGTTCCAACCCTCCCCCGCGCCGGCGCCGAGCTCGTCGTCGTAGCCGGAGAACCACGGGAACTCGGAGCGTGGCTCCGCGTGCAGCGAGATCACCGGCACGTCGGCACGGTGGTAGAAGATCGCCTGGGTGCCGTTGCCGTGGTGGTAGTCGATGTCGAGCACACCGACCCGGTCGGCACCACCCCGGCGGAGCACCTCGACGGCCACGGCCGCGTTGTTGAGGAAGCAGTAGCCGCCGAACTGGTCGGCGGTGGCGTGATGGCCGGGCGGGCGGCACAACCCGAACGCGGCCGGTTCACCGTCGACCACCGCCCGCGCCGCGGTGGCGGCCACCGAGGCCGACGCCCGTGCCGCGACCCAGGTGTGCTCGGTGATGGAGCAGTCGGCGGCGAACGAGTGGTAGCCGAGCTGACCGTCGAGATCGTCGGGCCGCCGGGGCGACACCCCACGGGCGGGCCACCCGAATCCCATCGCCGCCGGACCGCGGTCGGGTTCGGCCGACCAGCGAGACCAGCAGGTGACGAGGAACTCCAGATAGGCCGGGCTGTGCACCGAGGCGAGCACCTCGGCCGACACGGGTGACGGCAGTCGGCTCCGCCGGTAGCCCCGGTCGGTCAGCGCCGCTTCGACCCGGGCGGCGCGATCCGGTCCCTCCCAGGAGGGGACGAGGTGACCGCCGTCGAGTTCGAGCGCGTGGTGTGGACGATGGTCGTCGGACCGGACGACCAGCACGTCAGCGGTTCGTCTCGAGCAGTTCCGAGTCGGCGTGGCGGGTCTCGGCGTCGTCCTTCAGGAGGAACCCGATCAGACCCGCGGCGATCGAGGTGGACATGAGGAACCCGACCGGGATCA
Source organism: Acidimicrobiales bacterium (assembly GCA_020630195.1). Lineage (GTDB taxonomy): Bacteria > Actinomycetota > Acidimicrobiia > Acidimicrobiales > SZUA-35 > JAHDBV01. The sequence continues at coordinate 30,562 of JAHDBV010000045.1, read as the reverse complement.
GGACCACGAGCACGATGGCGATGACGACGACTTCGATCACGCCGACAGTGTGCCAGAGGGCGGCCGCTCCTGGCGACACTGTCGCATGGGCGGTCCGGCTCCCCGGCGGGATCAGTCGGCCGAGACGGTGGCGATCGCCTCGATCTCGATCAGCGCACCCAGCGGCAGCTGGTGCACGGCCACCGCGGAGCGGGCCGGGCGGTGATCGCCGAACGCCGCGAGGTATCGCTCGTTCATCTCGCCGTAGTGGTCCATGGTGGTGAGGAACACCGTGGTCTTGATCACGTCGTCGAGGGTCGCACCCTCGGAGGCCAACACGGCGGTGAGGTTGGCCATGGCCTGATCGGCCTGAGCGGCGAGGCCGCCCTCCACGAGGGCACCGTCGACGATGCCGACCTGGCCGGAGGAGTACAACATCTCCCCCACTCGGACGATGGGGGTGTAGGGACCGACGGGCTTGCTCATGTCGGCACCCTACTCAGCGCCACCCGCCCGCAGGGTCGACGCGAGTTCGGCGTCGATCGGCCAGTGATCGGGCCGTCCGGCGGCCGACCAGACCGCATCGGCCACCGCCACCATGACGGCGAGCTGGGACGACACCGGCGGACCGTCACCGTCGACGATCTCGACCTCCACCTCCGGGGTGTCCACGGCCCGGGCGAGTCCGAAGCTGCGAACGGTCAGATCGAGCAGCGTGCCGTCGGTGTCGACGGTCAACGCCTCGGACGTCACCATCGACCAGGCGGCGTGGGCCGCCCCGATGACGTAGGACCGCAGGACCACGGGATCGAGGGGATCGCCGGCGTCGACGCGGAGCCGGAGCACGCCATCGGCGAACGAGGCCGACACGTCGGCGCCGAGTTCCGGCGTCCGCTCGGCGGCGCGGGCGAGGGTGGCGAGCTCGAACACGACCGCACCCCGCAGCGCGACCGAGGTCGGCGGCCCGGGCACATCGACCTCGACGATCTCCCAATCGGGCAGCACCGACGCCACCAGTTCCGCGACCCCGGCGGCGCGGGCGACGTGGGCCACACCGGACCCGTCCGAGCGGACCCCGGCGGCCAGCGGCGGGCGTTTCGAGCCGAACCGAACCGTGTCCTCGCGGCTCCACACCGCCACCACGGGCACACCCTCGCGGTCGGCGAGGGACCGGGCCACGGCAGCCACCGGCGAATCGAGCTTGGCCCCGAACCCGCCGCCGTTGGTGAGCGGCCCGACGGGATCACCCCCGGGCTCGCACCAGGCCGTGTCGGTCTCGAGCGCCGCCGGCTCGGTCCAGGTGGTGCGGAGGGTGGCGACGAACTCGCCTTCGGGGGCCGGGATCGGCCAGGTGTGATCCCGGGTGGTGCGCCGACCCTGGACCTTGCCCGACGCGTCCCGGGCGGCGGCGACCGTGGGGCCGAGCACCCAGTTCGCCGGATCGGCCGGGTCGTCGGTGTCGGCCAGGGGTACCGCGACGAGCGCGTCGGGTGGGGCGGTGTCGATCGCGAAACCACCACGACCGGCAGCGACGTCGCGGCCGACGAGCTGGGCCGCGCCGCCCTCGAGTTCGGCCCGGGCGGTGGCGGCGGAGGTGTCACGCGCCGGGCGGGATGCATCCGTGCCGGAGGCGATCTCGACCGCGGCCTCGCGGATCGTCTGCCACCCGGTGCATCGGCAGAGATGGGCGAGGAGTTGGCGGTCGACCACCTCGCGCTCGGCCACGTCGTGACCGGAGGCGACGGCGGCCTCGAGGCGGACCACGATGCCGGGGGTGCAGAACCCGCACTGGGTCCCTCCCGTGGCCGCGAGGGCGTCGCACCAGGCGTCGCGGCGATCCGCGGGCAACCCGTCGAGGGTGGTCACCACACGGCCCCCGGCGCGTCGGGCCGGGGTCACACACGCCACCCGCGGCGTGCCGTCGACCAGCACCGTGCAGCAACCACATTGGCCCTGCGGGCTGCAGCCGTCCTTGGCGGACCGGACACCCGCATGGTCCCGGAGGAGATCGAGCAGCGTCATCGGGTCGGACGGCAACGGAATCGCCCGGCCATCCACCTCGACCACACCACGATCGATCGGTCGGGGTGACTGAGCGCTCATGGGCGCCGAGGATAGGTTCGGCGGGTGACGCTCGATCGCCGCACGTTCCTCCTCGGCGCCGGAGCCGTGTTGCTCGCCGGTTGCGCCGGGGGCTCCGACTCCTCGTCCGCCGGTCTGCCGGGCCCCGGTGTCGATCTCCAGGCCCTGTTCTCCTCGAACAACTCCGTGGCCGCCGGCCGCCCCGAACGGCTGCCGCTCGGGCTGATCCGGGAGGGCCTGGCCTCGCCCGACGGGCCCGGGAGCCTCTCGGTCGAGGTCCGCGACGACACCGGCGCCGTGGTCGACACGGTCACCGCGACGGCCTACGGCCGCGACCGCGTCCGGCTCTACTACCCCGTGATGACGACACTGCCGGCACCGGGGATCTACGAACTCGTCACCGAGATCGACGGCGAGGAGATCGTGCAGTTCGTCCAGGCCTTCGACCCGGCCGGCGTGCTCGGAGCGGGTGCCGGTGAGGCGCTGCCGGTGACGGCATCACCGACCCTCGACGACGACCTGGGTGTCGAGGTGTTGTGCACCCGGTTCCCCGAACCGTGCGACTTCCACGGCACGAACCTCGCGGACGTGATCGGCACCGGGCAGAAGCTCGCCGTGCTCGTCGCCACCCCGGCCCACTGTCAGACCTTCTGGTGCGGTCCGATCCTCGACGACCTCATCGAGGTCGCGGCGCAGCATCCCGACGTGCTGCCGATCCACGTCGAGGTGTACCTCAACATCGAGACCCTCAACGGCAACATCACCGACCCGGACATCCGGCTCGCGCCGACGGTCGAGGCCTTCGGCCTCGACTTCGAACCGTCGCTCTATCTCGTCGACGGCGACGGCATCGTCTCGGAACGCTTCGACCACACACTCGACCCGGTCGAGATGGCCGAAGCGTTCGCCCGCTTCGCCTGAGCGCCACCCGGCCGAACGCCGGGCGGGCCACTCAGCTGAAGGACTGGCCGCAGCCGCAGGTGCGCTGGGCGTTGGGGTTGTCGATGGCGAAGCCGGCCTGGTTGAGGCCGTCCTTGTAGTCGAGCGTGGCACCGGTGAGCAGCGACGCGCTCGTCTGATCGACGATCACGGCGACCCCGTCGAACTCCTCGCGCACGTCGTCACCGTTGTGCTCGGCGTCGAAGAACATCTCGTAGCTGAAGCCGGAGCACCCGCCGGGACGCACGGCGACGCGGAGCGCCAGACGCTCGTCGCCTTCCTGCTCGAGGAGCTGGGCGACCTTGGTCGATGCGGAGTCGGTGAGGGTGATCATGCGGCAGTCCTTCGAACCGGGCCCCGAACCCACGGGGCGCTGCAGCGACCAGTCTACGTTCACCACCCTTCGTGAGCACAGCCCTGCCGTCGGCGGTGCGCCGATCCGGAGCGGGACCACCCCCGGGGATACGATCCCGCCGTGAGCGAGCGGCCTTCCCCCGACGACGTGATGACGATGCTGAAGGGTGTCATCGACCCCGAACTCGGCGCCGACATCGTCGAACTCGGCATGGCCAAGTCGGCGACGGTCGCCGACGACGGCACCGTGCATCTGGCGGTCTCGCTCACGACCGCCGGCTGCCCCCTGCGGGCACAGATCGCGAGCGATGCGAAGGCCCGGGTCGGCTCGATGCCCGGGGTCACCGCGGTGAAGATCGACTGGGGTGTCCTCTCCGACGAGGAGAAGGCCGAGACCATGTCGCGTGCGCGGTGGAACGCCCGGGCCGACGACGACGCCACCGCCATCCCCGCCACCACCAAGATCATCGGCGTCGCCTCCGGCAAGGGAGGCGTCGGCAAGTCGAGCGTGACCGCCAACCTCGCCGTCGCACTCGCCGCCACCGGCCGGGTCGTCGGGGTCATCGACGCCGACATCTGGGGCTTCTCGTTGCCACGGATGCTCGGGATCGAGGGTCGCCTCGAGGCCCGCTCCGACGGCGACCGCAAGGTGATCGTCCCCCATCGCCGTGACGTCGGCGACGGGCGCCTCGAGGTGGTGTCGATGGGGTTCCTGGTGGAGGACGAGGCGTCGGCGCTCATGTGGCGGGGGCTCATGCTCAACCGCGCCGTGCAGCACTTCCTCGACGACGTGGCCTGGCCCGACGACCTCGACTACGTCGTGATCGATCTGCCACCCGGCACCGGCGACGTCGCCATGGGGCTCGCCACGATGCTGCCCCGGACCGAACTCCTGGTCGTGACCACACCGGCCGGCGGCGCCCAGAAGGTCGCCGAACGGGCCGTGACCATGGCCCGCAAGTCGTTCCTGCGGGTCCTCGGGGTGGTGGAGAACATGTCGGCCTACGTGGCTCCCGACGGGTCGGTGCACCACATCTTCGGTAGCGGCGGCGGTGCGGCGCTCGCCGCGGCGGCCGAGGTGCCCCTCGTCGCCGAGATCCCGATCGAACCCGCCGTCTCCCTCGGGGGCGACACCGGCAACCCGATCGCGCTCGGCGAGGGCCCGGCCGCCGAGGAGTTCCGGCGCCTCGCCGGGCTCGTGGTCGACGAGCTGGCGCCGCCCGTGGAGATCGAGAGCTGCTCGGCCCGACTGCTGTCGAGCGTCGAGGCGTTGCTCGACGCGAACGACGCGGAGCCCTCGGGCGCCTGAGCGGGCCCGGCCTCCGGGGCGGGCCTCAGTCGGCTCGCTGGATCCGCAGTCCCTTGGACAGCAGCGTCGACGGGGCGACGAGCTCGATCCGACCGTCGTCGTCGAGCACCTCGATCATCGTCGGATGCACGGCCGTGACGACGCCGGTCATCGAACCGGCCTCGATCGTGTCGCCCACCGAGACGATGCGACGCACGGCCCGGCCCGAGGCGACCTCGGCGGCCACACCCCGCCCGCCGAGACCGACGAGGAGGGCGAAGCTGAGCGCCAGGCTGAACAGCAGTGCGGCGACGGCGATGTTGACGATCGTGGTGTCGATGCCGAGCTGGTTGACGGCGAGCAACGCGCCGACACCGAGGATCGCGGCGTTCACGACCATGAGGACCTGACGCTGCACCGACGTGGGTGCGCGTCCGAGCATCGGCCCCATCGCCGTGGTGGCGAACTCGGCCACGACCCGGGCGCCGATCAGCAGGATCACCGCACCGATCACCCGGGGCACGAAGTCGACGATGTCGCTCGACATCTGATCGAGCGACTCGGGCCGGATCACGCCGAGGGCGCCGACGAGGCCGGCGACCACGAAGGCCCAGAACACGAGGCTGGCGAACGCACTCGCCGAGGAGACGATGGCCTCCGGGCGTCGTTCGTTGGAGAGCAGTCGGTAGACGATGCGGGAGATCAGCGAGCCGAGGACGATGCCGCCCACGATCAGGCCGGCCACCACGATCCAGTCGGTCGTGCTCACTGGTCACCTTCCGTCAACAACATCTTGGATGTCTCCCATCCGGTCACGTAGAGGTCGGCGAGCACGCCGAAGACCGCACGTGCAGCCAAGCGGGTCTTCACCCCTTCTTCCAACCGTACGGTGAGATCCGACGGCGGGGCGAGGGCCGCACCGAGTGCGGCCTGGAGAGACGGTTCGTCCGCGACGGACTCGAGATCCATCAGACGGGCGGCGCACACCTCGCAGGTGTCGAGGTGCTCGTCGAGCTCGGCGGAGTCGGGAGCGCCGTCGAGCCACTCCAGCAGGGCACGGCGGCCCGGATGTCGTCGCAACTTCATTCGTTCCACCCCCGGAGCGAGAGTCCGAGCCGTCGTCGGGCACGGAGTAGTCGGGTCTTGACCGTCGGGAGCGCCACGCCGAGCGTTCTCGCGATCTCGTCGTAGGCCATGCCTTCGACTTCACGGAGCACCACGATGGTGCGGGACATCTCGTCGAGTTCGTCGAGGGCGGCCTCGAACTCCTCTCGGATCAGGTGGGATTCCACCGTCGACTCGACGGAACGGTTCACCGGCTCGATGCGCTCGGGGAGATCCTGGGGATCGGTGACCACCGCGCGCCGGGTACGCAGGGTCGAGATCGCGTGGTTGTGGGTGATCCGGAGCAACCAGCTCCGGAGTGCGGAGTCGCCACGGAAGGTGGGAAGCGCCAACCAGGCCTTCACCAATGCCTCCTGCGCGACGTCCTCGGCCAGGGAGCGATCCCGCATCACCGACAGAGCGACCCGGAACACCGCGTCGCCGTGCTCCACCACCAACTGGTGCAGCTCCTCCGGATCGGGCTCGGCCGACGCCCGCTCCGCTGTCCCGGCCCGCGGATCCGCGGCTGGTCGGAGCCAGCGGGGGATCTGGAGGCGGAAGGAGAGCAGCATGGTGAGAGGACGTTCCGGAGCTCGGGAGAGTCGCGAGTATCCCCCGTCGTCACGTCATCGGCAGCCTTTCACGGCGCGTGGAGAAGTTTTTCGCGACACTTTGCACCTCGCCGCCGTCATCCGGTGGCGAACCACATCGAAAGAGGGATAACTCACATGCTGCTCGCTCAGGAAACAATCGACTGGAGAGGTGCGATCTCCGACGGGCTCAGCTCGATCGGCACGTTCGTTCCGAAGCTCTTCTTCTTCCTCCTCATCCTGCTGATCGGACGCTTCGTCGCCGGCTTCATCCGGAAGCTCATCACCCGCGGCCTCAAGGCCGTGAAGTTCGACGACTTCGTCGATCGCGCCGGCATCGGCGGTCCGCTCGAGCGGGCCGGCTACGCCGACAGCGGTCGGTTCGTGGCCAAGCTGATCTACTACCTGATCATGCTCCTCGTGCTGCAGCTCGCCCTCGGCGTGTTCGGCCCGAACGCCATCTCCGACGCCATCGACGACATGGTCGCCTTCATCCCCCGGGCGATCGTGGCGATCGCGATCATCATCATCACCGGCATGGTGGCCAACGCCGTCAAGGACATCGTCTCCCCGATGCTCGTCGACCTCTCCTACGGCAGCACCCTGGCGAAGGTCATCGGCGGTGCCATCTGGGTCATCGGCGGCTTCGCCGCCCTCGATCAGCTGGGCTTCGCCGAGGACATCGTGGACACCCTGTTCACCGCTCTCGTCAGCTCGCTGGCCGCCATCCTCATCCTCAAGTTCGGCATCGGTGGCATCTGGGCCGCCCGTGACCGCTTCTGGCCCTCGGTGTACAACGCCGTGCAGGGTGAAGTGGACGACGCCAAGAGCTGAGTTCGATCCGGCTTCGGCCGGACATCATCGCTCGTCCTCCGGGACGGGTTGACGGAGATGGGGCCGGGGGGCGATCCGGCCCCATCTCTCGTTTTCGGGTGAGGTCCCCCGGGCGACGGGGCCCTCGCCACGACCACCACCCCCGGTGCCACACCCCTGCGGTGTCGGCCCCGGGGGTGGTCCGCGTCCGGGGACGGGCACGGGACGACGTCGGACACGCGTCCGGGCCCGGACGCGGAACGGCCGCCCCGGAGGGCGGCCGTTCGAGTCCGATGTGGACCTCGTCCGTGCCGTGGAGGCACGGGGGGACGATCAGCGGGCCAGGAAGGCCTTGGCGTCGTCGATGTACTGCCCGTGGCCCGGGGCCACGGCCTTGAGCCGGAAGGTCTTCACCCGTGCGGGGAGGTCCTCCGGCACCGAGTCGTCGAGGTGGCGACCGGAGAGCATCGTGCGCTCCTGCTCGACCACGAACACGAACTTGTCCTCGCCCACGGCGAGGGTGTGCACCCGGAACTCGGTGGCGTCGATCTTCTCGCCGTCGCCGAGGATCCGGTCGGCACCGTCGAAGCCGGCCGGGGCCAGCAGTTCGGCGCCGGTGCGCTCCTTCATCGCCAGGGCGGCGTCGGTCGTCTCCGGCGTCACCTCGGTCATCACGATCCACCGGATGCGGTCACCACCGCAGCCACACACGACGTCGATGTGGGCGGCGTCCTCGGGACCCGGATCCACGATCACGATCTCGTCGATCCCGACCAGGTAGGTGTTCGTGCCGGGCTCGCCGCCCGGCCCCTTCGAGGCGATGCGCCGCAGCAGTGGGCTGAGCGCGCGGGCCACGCCGGGTGTGATCGGCGGTGGTGGCGTCGGTTCTTCGACCATGGACAAGCTCCTGAGCGTCGGTCGGGTAGGGATCAGCCCAGCGGGGGCGGGCTGGAGAACGGATCGTCGGGCCGGCGGCCGGACACGTCATCGAAGTCGTCGATGTCGTCGGTGACGGCCGAGCCGTCGATGTCGACCACACCACCCCGACCGTCGAACCGGACCACCCGGGTCCGGCCGTTGGCCACCGACTTCATGGCCGCGGCGGTGAGCACCGGGCGCAGGACGGCCCGCACGGGCGGGAGCAGCAGGGCGAACCCCACGGCATCGGTGAAGAACCCGGGGGTGAGCAGCAGTGCGGCGGCGAAGATCAGCATCGCGCCGTCGGAGATCGGGCCCGTGGGGTTGCGGCCACGGCGCAGTGAGCCGGACAGCTCGGCGATGGTGCGGCGCCCCTGCGACTTCAACAGGAAGGCACCGAGCACCGAGATCGCGATCAGCAGCCCGATGGTCGGCAGGGCCCCGAGGGCCGATCCGACACGCAGAACGACCACCAGTTCGATGATCGGCACCACGAGCAGTGCGATGGCGAGCCAGCCGAACATGGGCTTCGAGTCTACCGGCCACGGGGCGTGGTCGATCAGCGCCGTAACCTGCAGGGCGTGAGCCATCCTCCCGGTGTCGACCGTGTCGCTCGATCCCTGACCGACGCCGGCCTCCCCGCTCCCCTGCGGGTCGAGGCCGCTCGACGAGCGGTCGCCACGGCCCGTGAGACCGGCGGCGATGCCTTCGCACTCGCCGAGACCGAGGCCACCCGACTCCGACGCACCCTGCTGACCCCGGTGATCAACGCCACCGGTGTCCTGCTCCACACGAACCTCGGCCGGGCCCCACTCGCCCTCGAGGTGGCGCCGACGGCCACCAATCTCGAACTCGACCTGGAGACGGGGCGACGGGGCAGCCGTCAGGCGGGCCTGTCCCGGCTCGTGCAGGCCACGACGGGCGCCGAGGACGCGATCGTCGTGAACAACTGCGCCGGTGCCGTGCTGCTCGTGCTCGCGGCGCTCGCCACCGATCGGGGTGTGGCGGTGAGCCGGGGTGAGCTCGTGGAGATCGGCGGCGGTTTCCGCATCCCCGACGTGATGGTGCAGTCGGGAGCCCGCCTCGTCGAGGTCGGCACGACCAACCGCACCCGCCGGAGCGACTTCGAACGAGTGGCCGACCAGGTCGCCCTCGTGATGAAGATCCACCAGTCGAACTACCGCATCGAGGGCTTCACCGAAGCCGTCGACGTGCCGGACCTCACCGGGCTCGGGGTGCCGGTCGTGGCCGACATCGGCTCCGGGCTGCTCGACGAGCGATGCCCGTGGCTCGACGGCCCGCCACCCACCTGGCTCGCCGACGAGCCGGGTGCCCGCCAGACCCTCGACCGCGGCGCCGACCTCGTCATCTTCTCCGGCGACAAGCTGCTGGGCGGTCCGCAGGCCGGGATCATCGCCGGTCGGGCCGATCTCGTGGCGGCGTGCGCTCGCCATCCACTCGCTCGGGCCCTGCGCCCGGGCACCCACGTGATCACCGCCCTCACCGAGACCCTGCTCACGGTGCTCGAGGGACGGGGCACCGATCTCCCGTTCTGGCGGATGGCGACGCTCGACGAGGCCGGCCTGCGGGCCCGGGCCGAGGCGATCGTCGCCGGCCTGCCCGACGGGGTCGCCACGATCGTCGAGGTCGGCTCCACCCCCGGCGGCGGCACGTTGCCCCACATCGAGATCCCCTCGGTCGGACTCCACCTCCGGGGCGACCGTCGCGACGCCCTCCGATGGGCGGACCGCCCGATCGTGGCCCGATCCCACGGTGACGACACCGTGCTCGACCTCCGCACGATCGATCCGGTCGACGACGCGTTCGTCACCGCCGCACTCGGCGCACTGGACGACGGCTGATGCCCGTCGTCGCCACCGCCGGCCACGTCGATCACGGCAAGTCGAGCCTGGTCCGCGCCCTCACCGGGACCGACCCCGACCGCTGGGAGGAGGAGAAGGCCCGCGGGCTCACGATCGACCTCGGGTTCGCCGCACTCGAACTCCCGTCGGGCCGGCCGCTGTCGTTCATCGACGTGCCCGGCCACATCCGGTTCATCCGCAACATGCTCGCCGGCGTCGGCGCCGTCGACGGCTGTGTGTTCGTCGTCTCGGCCACGGAGGGCTGGAAGCCCCAGAGCGAGGAGCATCTCCGCATCCTCGACATGCTCGGCATCGAGCGGGGTGTGGTGGCACTCACCAAGGTCGACCTCGTCGACGACGACCTCCGCGAGCTCGCCGAGCTCGAGATCGAGGACCACGTCGCCGGCACCTTCCTCGAGGGGGCACCGGTGATCGGCGTCTCGGCCGTCAACCGGGTGGGTCTGGCGAGTCTGATCGACGCGCTCGACCGACTCGTCGACGAGACCCCGGCGCCGCCGGCCGGCTCCCGCCTGCGGGTCTGGGTCGACCGGTCGTTCGCTCCCCCGGGCGCGGGCACCGTGATCACGGGCACCACCACCGGGGCCGGTTTGTCGGTGGGTGACGACGTCGACCTCGTGCCCGGGGCCCACCGGGCCCGGATCCGGGAGATGCAGTCGCACCACGAGAAACGGCCCGCCATCGGGCCGGGCGAGCGGGCGGCCATCAACCTCGTCGGTGTCGGCCACCGCGACATCGGACGGGGCCACGCCGTGGTCCGGGCCGACGAGTGGCACCACACCGACCGGATCGACGCCGAGCTGCGTGTGCTCGACGCGCTCGGCCACAAGGTCTCCCGGCGCGGCGCCTATGCGGTCTACCTGGGTTCGGCCGAGGCGAACGTGCGGCTCCGGGTGCTCGGTCCGAACGCACTCGCACCGGGCGAGACCGGTCTCGTCCGCCTCCACCTCGACCGCCAGCTCCCGCTCGTGCCCGGCGACCGCTTCGTGCTGCGTGAACAGGGTCGCGACGAGACCGTGGGTGGTGGGCTCGTCCTCGACGTCGAGCCGCAGCTGCCGGCGTCGCGGGCCCGACCCGACCGGTCGGTCGACCGGCTCGTGGCCGAGCGGGGCTGGGTCGAGGCCGACCATCTGTCCCGGATCGCCGGCACCGAGGTGACCCCCACCGTGGGCCGCTGGGTGGTCGACCCGACGATCCTGACGAGCGAGGTGGACACACTCCGGGCTGAGCTGGAGGCCGCCGGGGCCGAGGGCCTCGACGTCGCCGGGCTCGGCGATCGACGACGGGCGCTGCTCGAACGCATCGACGAGGCCGCGATCCGCGGGACCCGCGTCGTGCTCGGCGAACCGGCCGACCCGTTCGCCGACCTGCCGTGGCTCGCCGAGCTCGCGGCGAGCCCGTTCCGGCCGCCGGCGCCCGACGACGTCGACCGCCAGGCCGTCCGCGAGCTGGTCCGCCAGGGTCGGGTGATCGACGCCGACGGTGTCTTCTTCGCGCCGTCGGCCGTGGCCCTCGCCGCCGCCGCCGTGCAGGAACTGCTGGCCGGGCAGCCCGAGGGCGTCACGATGGCCGAGATCCGCGACCGACTCGACACGACCCGGAAGTGGGCGCTGCCGATCATCGGGATCCTCGACCGCAACGGCGCCACCCGCCGTCGCGAGGACCTCCGCATCGCCGGCCCCCGCCTCGCCGCCCTCGCGGCGGGCGAGGCCCCCCGCTGATCGCTCAGGCCCCGTCCATCCACGCCCGCAGCTCGGCGGCGAACCCGTCGAACGCCGCGGCCAGCCCGCCCGAACCGACCCGGTGCCCGAGGTGGGCGAGGTCGAGCCGACGGGCGGCGGCGAACATCGCGGACTCGTCCGGCGCGAGCTCCGGCCACGGACGGACGGCCTCGTAGCCGGCCCGGAACGGTTCGAGCGCGCCGGGCCGGCGGGCGAGGTCGGTGTGCACGATGCCGATCTCGGTGTGCACGAACCCGTACCGCAGATCCTGGAAGTCGATGGGCCGCAGGTGGCCCCGACGACGCAGCAGGTTGTGGGGTCCGAAATCGCCGTGCAGCAGGTGGGGCGGGTGCGGCGGCTCCGCCCACCAGCGGGTCATCGCCTCGTCGACCCGGGCGACCGCCTCGACGAACAACGATCCGTGGCGTGTCTCGTCGGGATCGATCGGCGCGGACCCGCGGAAGAACAGCGCCCGATCGGCGCGCAGCTCGTGTGGGACCTCGACCGCCGCCGGCCGGCGCATCTCGGCCTCGTGCAGGGCGGCCAGCACCTCACCCGCCGACGCGAGCGCGTGAGGGTCGGGGCCGGCGTCACGCAGCTGCACCCCCTCGACGAAGGTGAACACCGAGACGGGACGGGCGCCGGGCACACCGTCGGCGACGCCCGACTCCACGATGCGCCCGTGGCGCGACTCGACAGGCAACGCCACGTGCAGCTCGGTCGTGGCGTCCAGGTGCCGGAGCCAGGCCGCTTCCACGAGTTCGGTCCCGGGGTGGTGGATCCGGTGGGAGCCGCCGACACGCACGACGAACCGCTCGCCGTCGACGTCGGCCCGGAAGACCGTGTTGAACGAGTGGGCGGCGAGGAGCCGGACTCGGGGCGCGTCGAAGCCCCAGTCACGGATCAGCGTGTCGACGACCAACCGCCGAAGCCGGCGGCTCCGGCCTCGGGTGGTCAGCTCCTCGTACGGTCGCACGACCCCAGCGTGACAGTGCCGGGTGGGCGGGCTCCGGGGATTTCGTGCGGACTCAGCGAGGGCCGAGCATCAGCCGGCGTTCCGACTCGGTGAATCCGCCCCAGATGCCGTGCTGCTCACGGATCGACAGGGCGTAGTCGAGGCAGCGTTCCTGGACGCCACAATCGGCGCAGATCTGCTTGGCCCTGGCTTCCCGCATCCGCTTCTCACTGCGGCGCTCACTGGTGGTGGGCGGGAAGAAGATCTTCTTGCTCGGTCCCCGGCAGGCCGCCGAGTCCTGCCAGTCGTCGACGACGGCGATCGTGGTCATGTGAAATCCCCCTTCACGGCCGTGCAACGTACTCACGGTGTGACGGATAGCACAAGACCCGATTTCGGTGGTCGGGACCCCGATGGGTCAGCCGCGTTCGCGATAGTCCCGCGCCGCGCCCTCTTCGGGCTCCACCTCCAGCACCAGCTGGTCGATCTCGATCACCCGGACGGTGTCGCCCTCGGCGATCGGGGTGGCCCGGTTGGTCCGGGCCTGCCAGAGGGCGTCCCGGATCCGGACCGTGCCGTCGGGGGAGATCTCCGACTCGGCCGTGCCCATCTCACCGATCATCCAGCGACGGCCGATCGTCGGGGTCGAGAAGCGGGTCCGCACCATCGACGGCATGCCGGTGGTGGCGTAGAGCACGGCCCCGATGATCCCGGCCACACCCGTCACCCACGACATGGTCACCCCGTCGTAGAGCAGCCAGGTGCCGAGCACGAACAGTGCCAGGCCCACGAGTGTGTAGGCCCTCGGCACATTCGTCTGGACGTCCACCGCCATCGCGAGGAACGACAGGATCAGCAGACCCACCCCGAGCGGCGAGGCGGGCAACACCGCGAGCCCGTAGCACCCGAGCACGAGGGCGAGGACGCCGACCATGCCGGCCACCCCGACACCGGCGGTGTAGAGCTCGAACAGCAGGAGGCTGAGACCGAGCACGAACATCAGATAGGCGACCTCGGGTGAGGCCACGGTGTGGAGGAGCTGGGAGCTGAGCGGCAGCTGCACGAACCGGGTCTGCGTGTCGGGCGAGATGCCGCCCGATTCGAGGTTCGGCGAGGTCTCGAACCCGTCGAGGTAGGTGAGGAACGGGCCGAGGAGGCTCGTGTTCTCGAGCGGCCCCTCGGAGATCCCGAGATCGATCGCCTCCTGGGCGTCGATGGCCACGGTCTGCATCCGCTCCGTGGCGTCACCGAACGGGGACCCACCGAGCACGAGGTCGCCGGTCTCACCGATCGTCGACCCCTTCGCCACCCCGACGAGGTCGGCGACACCGACGAGCTCGGCGGCGTTTCCACGGAGGTCGGCGCCGGAGGGCCCCACCCACACCGCCACCTGGAGCGGCGCGGCCTCGAGTGCTGCGGCCAGCTCGCGGAAGTCGTCGTCGGAGAGCACCGCGTCGTGGGAGTCGGTCTGGAGGATGAAGCCCACCGAACCGTCGGCGACGGCGATCTCGAGCTCGCGGTGGATGAAGTCGGCGATGACCGGATCGATGAGGCCGGAGATCTCGAGGATGCGCACCGACGACGACGGCTCGTCGTCCTGGGCGGCGGCCACCCCGAGCATCGGGCCGGTGCCGAGCAGCAGCGTGGCGAGCCCGATGAGTGCCGCCGCTAGCCTCGCCAGCGACTGCCGCCTCCGGCCGGGAACACGACGATGAGGACTTCGTGGTGACGTTCGATGAGTTCTGCGAGGCATCTCGGGTCGTCCTGGTGGCCGGCAAGGGAGGGGTGGGCAAGACCACGGTAGGCGTGGCCCTCGCCGACGCGGCAGCTCGGGCGGGTCGGAACGTGTTGCTCGTGGAACTCGAGGGCCACTCCGACGCGGGCCGGTCGTTCGGCGTCGACACCCTCGGCTACGAGCCCGCCGCGCTCGATCTCGATGCCGCCGGGTCGCTCGCCGCACGACATCTCGCCCCGGACGACGCACTGCTCGACTATCTCGGTGGCCACGGCCTGTTGGCCACCGCCGGCCGGTTGCTCACCTCCGGCGCCGTCGACGTCATCTCGACCGCCGCACCCGGCATCCGGGATCTGCTCGGGCTCGGCAAGATCCGGTCGCTCGCCACCGAGGGCGACCACGATCTGATCGTGGTCGACGCGCCGGCGTCGGGCCACGCCCGTTCGTTCCTGACCGCACCGACGTACCTGGCCGAGACCGCCTCGTCGGGACCCATCCGGGAACAGGCCGTCGCCGCGCAGGCGTTCCTCCGGGATCCCGCCGCCATCCGGGTCGTGCTCGTCACGCTCGCCGAGGAGACCCCGGTGAACGAGACGATCGAGACGGCCTTCACCCTCGACGACGAGGTGGGGGTGGCGCTCGGCCCGGTGGTGGTGAACGCGGTCCGTTCCGCCCCCGACGACGTGCGGGCCGCCCTCGACGGGGCCGACCCCGATCTGGCGGTGCACGATGCGGTGGCCCGCCACCTGGCGGTCGCCGATCGCCAGCGCATGCAGATCCGCCGGCTCACCGACGAGACGGGGCTCGCCCCGCTCGAGCTGCCGTGGCGCCCGATGGTCGAGCTCACGCCGCAGCGCCGCACCGAACTGGCCGACGCACTCGTGGCCGCGGTCGAGGCCTCGTCGTGACCGACACCCTCCATACCGCACTCGACGATCGGTCGGTGGTGGTCTGTCTCGGCCCGGGCGGGGTCGGCAAGACGACCACGGCCGCCGCGATCGGTGTGGCCGCCGCCCGACGGGGACGCCGTGCGGTGGTGCTCACGATCGACCCGGCCCGCCGCCTCGCCGACGCCCTCGGCCTCGACGGCATCTCCGACGGGGTCCGCGAGATCGATCTCGACGCCACCGGCTCGTTGCACATCGCCATGCTCGACCCCGGAGCGACGTTCGACGACGTGATCGCCGAACACGCCACCTCGCCGGCACAGACCGAGCGCATCCTGGCGAACCGCATCTACCGGAACCTGACGGCCGGGCTGTCCGGCGTGTCGGAGTACATGGCCTCGGAACGGCTCCGGGCGCTGCATCTCGACGACCGGTTCGATCTCGTCGTGATCGACACCCCGCCGTCACGCCATGCCTTCGACTTCCTCGACGGGCCGGGCCGCCTGGCCCGATTCGTCGACCATCCGATCTACCGCTCGGTGTTGGCGCCCCGCCGCGGCGTGTTGCGAGCCGTGAACGCCACGGCCCGGCTCGTGGTCCGCACGATCGCCCGGGTGGTCGGAGCCGACCTCGTCGACGACGCCGTCGGCTTCTTCGCCGCCTTCGAGGGCATGGACACCGGCTTCCGGGACCGTGCGGCCGAGGTGGAGGCGCTGCTCGCCGACACCACACGCACGTCGTTCCTGCTGGTCGGTTCGGCCCGGCTGGACGCGGCCCGCGAGCTGCGGTGGATCGGCGACAACCTGGCCGGCCGCGACCTCGCCGCCGACCTGCTCGTGGTGAACCGGGTGTCGCCCCTGGCCGTCGGGACCGGCGACATGACGGCGGCGACCGATCCGAGCGGCGATGCCGACGGTCCGCTCGCCCCGGTGGTGGCGGAGCTCGTGCGGTTCGCGGAGGCCGAACGGCACGCGATCGGGGTCATCGCCGAGACGACGGGGGTCGACGTGACCCGGGTCGTCGCCGAACAGGCGACGCCCGTGGCCGACCTGGACGGGGTGGTGTCGGTGGCGGAGGCGTTGCTCGGCTGATCAGCCGATGGGTTCGTCGAGCGCCAGCACGGCGTCGTCGAGGTGCTCCGTCACGGGCACGATCCGGTCGAACCCGGTGGTGTGGAGCAGACGGGTGAGCGTCGGCCGATCGCAGAGCACGACCACGGCACCTTCGGCCTCGCGGGAGCGCCGGATACCGCCGATGAGCGCACCAAGACCGGCCGAGTCCATGAAGGGCACATCGGACAGGTCGATGATGACCCGGGGCTCCTCGGCGAGCTTGGAGAGCGCCTCGCGGAAGCCACCGACGGTGTACGCGTCGAGCTCCCCGGACGGCCGGCAGAGGGTGTAGCTCCCCTCGGCGACTTCTTCGATGGTCACGTCGAGCACGACCACTCCCTCCGACTCCGACACCCTGTCGGTCCGATGATGGTAGCCGGGTGGCCGGGCGGGGTTGCGTCGGCGGGTCCGACGGGCCTCTCCACGCCCCGGGTGGCCCGATAACCTGCCTCCGTGACCACCGTGCTGCTCGCCACCGACGCCGACCACGTCTTCGACGACGTCGACGCCGCCATCGCCAGCGACGAGATCGACGTGTTGCGGGTCCGCCGGGGCGCCGACGTGCTCGAGGCCATCCGCGCCACCGACCCGGATCTCGTCATCCTCGATCTCCAGATCGGCAACATGGGTGGCGTGGCCGCCTGCATCGCCATCCGGCAGGAAGAGGGTGCGGGCCGCCTGGAGAAGCGACCGGTGGCCCTGCTGATGGACCGCAGTGCCGACACGGTGCTGGGCGAGCAGGCCGACGCCGACGGGTGGCTCATCAAGCCGCTCGACTCGCTCCGCCTCCGCGGCATGGCCACGAAGCTCCTCGCCGGGGAGAAGGTCCAGGAGGCCCCCACGGCCACCGGCGCCTGAGCCGGCCGCCCGCGAGCGGAATCACCGAGCCAACGGCGAGCGGAATCACCGAGCCGACGGCGAGCGGAATCACCGAGCCGTACTCGGCACGGTCCCGCTACGCTCGTGGGCCACACAACACGGGTTGTGGCGCAGCTTGGTAGCGCGCCTCGTTCGGGACGAGGAGGTCGGGAGTTCAAATCTCCCCAACCCGACTGCAAGATCACATCGAACCCGGGCCGCTGGCCCGGGTTCGGTCGTTTTCAGTCGGTGTCGTGGGCCCGCTCGCGGGTGACGGTGGCGACTCGCAGCCGGTAGGAGCGATACCACTGCTCCCGGCCCATCCGTTGGGCTTCACGGTGCTCGACGACGGCCCGCCAGGCCCGGGCCGCATCCTCGTCACGCCAGTACGAGATGGTGATCCCGGGGGCCATCTCCACGCCGAGGTAGCCGGGCTGGTCGGCGACGAGTTCGAGCATCCGGGCGGCGGTCTGGCCGTACCCCTCGCTCAGGGCGTCCTCGGCCTGGACCGATGTGAAGATCACCGCCACGTAGGGCGGCTCGAACAACGGGGCGAGCTCCATGACCACGATCCTGACCCACGCACACCGTCGAGGCGACGTGGTTTCCACCGGCCCCGACCCGACCCCGGCCGAGACCCCTGCCTACCGTGGAGCCATGAGCAGCCGGAGTGCGACATCGTGATCGGCCCGATCGTCCGCCGCGTCCGCACCTCGGGTGGCGACGGCCTGCGCCGTGCCCTCGCCGGTGACCAGGCCCTCCAGCCGACCGATCTCGCCTCCGCGGAGGACCCTGGTCTGTTCGGCCCGGGAACGCCGATCTGGCGGGTCCACGGCGACTCGGCGATGTTGATCGGCGGCCTGCGGACCCTCTTCCTCCAGACGCTGCACCCCCTCGCCATGGCCGGCGTGTCCGACCACTCCGACTACCGGCACGATCCGTGGGGCCGCCTGCACCGCACCGGCCGCTTCATCGGGGCCACGACCTTCGGCTCGACCGAGGCCGCACACCAACAGATCGAACTGGTCCACCGGGTCCACCAGCGGGTGGTGGGCACCGCGCCCGACGGTCGGCCCTACGCCGCCAACGACCCGCATCTGCTCCGCTGGGTGGCGGTCACCGAGATCGACAGCTTCCTGAGCGCCTACCGGGCCTACGGCTCGGGGAAGCTCACCGACGCCGAGGCCGACACCTACGTGGCCGAGGTCGGTCGGATCGCGGAGCTGATGGGTTCGGAACCGATGCCCGCCTCCGTCGCCGAACTGGACGAGCAGCTCGAGGCGTTCAAGCCCGAACTGGCGGTGGGCGCCCAGGCGCGAGAAGCCGTGCGCTTCCTCGTCGCCCCGCCGGGGGTGCCGTTGGCCTTGCGTGGCCCCTACGCCCTGCTGACCGCGGCCGCCGTCGGCCAGCTGCCGAGCTGGGCCCGGGCCAAGCTCGGCCTGCCGGTGCCACCACTCGTCGACCCCCTGGCCGTCCGGCCCGCGGCGACGGTGTTGACCCGGACGATCGGGTGGCTGATGACCGACGGCGAGCGAGAGACCGCCCTCGCGGAGCGCCTCGACCAGCCGGCGGCCTGAGCGGGCCACACTGGGACCGTGGAGATCACGGCGTTCCAGGAGTTGA
Organism: Acidimicrobiales bacterium; assembly: GCA_020630195.1. GTDB lineage: Bacteria > Actinomycetota > Acidimicrobiia > Acidimicrobiales > SZUA-35 > JAHDBV01. Next base: position 11,724 of record JAHDBV010000045.1, on the reverse strand, counting down.
TGGAAGACCTCTACGGCGAGGCCGACCGGGCGCGGGGTATCCCGTCGACGGTGGCGTGGCTGTGTGAGGAGCTCGGCGAGCTGGCGCAGGCCACCCGCAAGGGCACGAAGGAGCAGCAGCTCCACGAACTCGGCGACGTGTTGGCCTGGTTGTCGTCACTCGCCAACCAGCTCGACCTGTCGCTCGAGGACGCAGCGCAGCGCTACGTCACCGACCCACCCTGAGGCGGGGGCTCAGGCGAGGAGTTCGGCGATCTGGATCGTGTTGAGCGCCGCGCCCTTGCGGAGGTTGTCGCCCGACACGAACAGGGCGAGGCCGTGCTCGTGGGTGGGATCGACCCGGATCCGACCGACGAGTGACGGATCGACACCGGACGACTTCAACGGGGTCGGCACCTCGTCGACGACGACACCGGGGGCATCCGCGAGCAGGGCGTAGGCGTCGTCGGGGCTGATGGCCCGATCGAACGAGGCGTTGATCGACAGCGAGTGGCCGGTGAACACGGGCACCCGCACACAGGTCCCCGACACCCGGAGGTCGGGCAGACCGAGGATCTTGCGGCTCTCGTCGACGAGCTTGCGCTCCTCGGAGGTCTCGTTGCTGCCGTCGTCGAGCACGCCACCGGCCATCGGGAGAGCGTTGTAGGCGATCGGCTCGACGAAGGCCGAGCCCTCACCGAGGTCGACCGAGGTCCCGTCGTGGGTGAGCTCCCGGGCGTCGCCGCCCTTGGCGACCTGGTCGGCGAGTTCAGCCACACCGGCGAGGCCGGCGCCCGACACGGCCTGATAGGTCGACACGACCATCGAGCGGAGACCGGCCGCACGATCGAGGGGCTTCATGACCGGCATCGCGACCATGGTCGTGCAGTTCGGGTTGGCGATGATGCCCTTCGGCCGGTTCTGCACGGCCTCGGGGTTGACCTCGGACACGACGAGCGGCACGTCGGGGTCCATCCGCCAGGCGGAGGAGTTGTCGACCACGACCGCGCCGGCCTCGGCGACCTTCGGAGCGAGCTCCTTGGAGGTGCCGCCACCGGCGGAGAAGAGGGCGACGTCGAGACCGGAGTAGTCGGCGGTGGCCGCGTCCTCGATGGTGATCTCGGTGTCGCCCCAGGTCATGGTCTTGCCGGCCGATCGGGCCGACGCGAAGAGCCGCAGCTCCTCGACGGGGAAGTTCCGCTCGGCGAGGAGCGACAGCATCACGCCGCCGACCTGACCGGTTGCACCAACGATTCCTACGCGCATGGCGAAAACGCTACGGCCGGATCACCCGATACGGCCATCCAGTTTCGCAAACCGTCAGCAGGCACACGCCGACCAGCACCGTCGAGTTGTGAGCCCCGGCGAACAACTCGGTGAGTGAGGTGAGCGTCGGCGAACCGAACGGCGGCCAGCGAGCTGAGCGACGGTCAGGAGTCGAGGCCGAAGGCGGTGTGCACGAGCTGCACCGCACGCTCGAGCTCGGCATCGTCGATCACACACGAGATCCGGATCGCCGAGGTGGAGATCATCTCGATGTTGATGTCGTTCTCGGCGAGCGTCTCGAACATGGTCGCGGCCACGCCCGGGTTCGACTTCATGCCCGCACCCACGACGGAGACCTTGCCGATCGTGGGGTCGACCCGCACGTCCTGCGCACCGATGGCCTCCATGAGGCCACCTTCGAGCGCCGCCTTGGCGGTGTCGAGGTCTTCGGACGGGCAGGTGAACGAGATGTCGGTGCAGCTGTCGTCGGAGATGTTCTGCACGATCATGTCGACGTTGACGCCGGCCTCGGCGAGACCACGGAACAACGTGGCCGACACACCGGGACGGTCGGCGACCCGGGTCACGGTGATCTTCGACTCGGAGTCGTCGTGGGTGACGGCCCGGATGATCGGCTGTTCCATGTCATTCGTCTCCTGGACGACGAGGGTGCCCGGCTCCCAGGTGAACGCCGAGCGGATGTGGAGCGGGACCTGGTGGTTGTGGGCGACCTCGACCGAGCGCATGGCCGGCTTGGGGCAGCCCGTCGCCGTCATCTCGAGCAGCTCGTCGAAGCTGATCCGGTCGATCCGGCGGGCGGCGGTGACCACCCGGGGGTCGGCGGAGAACACACCGGTGACGTCGGTGTAGAGCTCACAGAGATCGGCATCGAGGGCCTGGGCGAGGGCGACGGCGGTGGTGTCGGAGCCACCTCGGCCGAGGAACGTGATCTCCTTGTCGGTCGACACCCCCTGCGAGCCGGCGACGACGGGCACGATGCCGGCGTCGAGCGCGGCACGGATCCGGTCGGGCTTGAGCTCGAGGATCTTCGCGTTGCGGTGGTTGGTGTCGGTGAGGAACCCGGCCTGTGAGCCGGTGAAGGAGTGTGCCTCGATGCCCTGATCGGCGATGGCCATGCACATCAGGGCGATGGCCTTGCGCTCACCGGCGGTGATGAGCATGTCCATCTCGCGGCCCGGATGGTTCTGGGCGACGTCGTCGGCGAGGCGGAGCAGTTCGTCGGTCTCCTTGCCCATGGCCGAGACCACGAGCACGACCTGGTCGCCCCGGCGCCGACAGCGGGCGACGTGGTCGGCGACGCCGCGCATGCGGTCGCCATCGGCGACCGACGTGCCTCCGAACTTCTGGACGATCAGTGCCACCCGGACACGCTACCCACTCCCCCGACGGTCACCCCCGGAGTTCCGGGCCGTGCAGCCACCGGAGCGGGGGTGGTTGGTAGGTTCTCCGGCCGTGGCAAACGACAAGCGAGCTCGACAGAAAGCCAACCGCGCCGCCGCCCAGGCGGCGGCCGACGCGGCCGAGAAGAAGGCGGAGAACCGGCGCCGTCTCGTCTTCTTCGGCGGTCTCGCCGCGGCGGTGCTGCTCGGTGCGTTCCTGATCTCGCTCGGCGGCGGCGACGATGACGAGGCGTCGACCGCCGACACCTCGAGCACCACGATCGAGGCGACCACCACGACCGAGGCGACCACCACCACCGCAGCGGCCGAACCGAGCGAGGTGCTCGCGCCACCGGCCGCCGGCGGCACGATCTCGGGCGAGACCCCGTGCCCGGCCGCAGAGGGCGAGACCGAGCGCATCACGCAGTTCGAGTCGGCCCCGCCGATGTGCATCGATCCGGCGGCGAGCTACACCGCCGAGGTCACCACGACCGCCGGTGTGTTCACGATCGAACTCGACGCCGCGAGTGCACCCGAGACGGTGAACAACTTCGTGGTGCTCGCCCGCTACGGGTACTACGAGGGTGTGCCGTTCCACCGCATCATCCCCGGCTTCGTGGTCCAGGGTGGCGACGCCGTCGGTGACGGCTCGGGCGCCGGCCTCGGTCGGGGCGGCCCCGGCTACCGGTTCGGCGACGAGCTGCCCGAGGAGGGCGAGTACCAGCTCGGTTCGGTGGCCATGGCCAACTCGGGTCCCGACACCAACGGCAGCCAGTTCTTCATCGTCACCGGCGAGAACGGCGCCGCCTTGCCGCCGCTCTACTCGCTGTTCGGCACCGTGACCGGCGGCTTCGACGACGTGGTGCTGCCGATCGAGGCGGTCGGCACCCAGGGCGGCGAGCCGACCGAGGTGATCCGGATCGAGTCGGTGGTGATCACCGAGTCCTGATCCGGCTCACCCCGCGGGGTCGTGTTCGGCGATCCCCGCACAGAACCAGGCCCCCGGGCCGAGCGGGAACCGTTCGATCGTCGTGACGATCAGGCCGCTCGACCGGATGGTCGGCGGCAGGTCCCGGTCGAACCGGTAGCCGGTGCGCACCGCGCCCAGACCGGGCACGGTCGTCGGGCCCGGTGAGGGCTCGCAGAAGCGGACCCGGGCACCGGGCCGGAGTCGGGCCGCGACCTCGGCGAGCACCGCCGCGGGGTCGACGGCCCGTCGCCACAACCAGAGGCCGAACACCGCGCCGTCGAGGTCGGGTGCGGCCGGCGCGGGCCCGCCGAGATCGAGACGGTCGACGTGGAAGCGGCTGCGGACGAGCACGTCGGGGCCGGCGGCCTCGTCGAGGGCCGCGGCGAGGAGTGCGTCGACGCGGGGCCGCAGGGTCGATCCGCTCATGTGCTGCTTTTTACTCGCACGTGCTCACTCTCGTACGCTGCGCCGCCATGACGCAGACCGTCGGCATCATCGGCTCCGGCATCATGGGCTCGGGACTCGCAGAAGTCACCGCCCGTGCCGGATTCTCCACCGTGCTCCGCTCCCGCAGCGCCGAGAGCGCCGAGGCATCCCTCGCGGCGGTCCAGCGCTCGTTCGCGAAGCAGGTGTCGAAGGGTCGGATGACCGAGGACGAGCAGGCCGAGGCCCTCGGGCGGCTCACCTGCTGTGTCGAACTCGGCGGCCTCGCCGAGTGCGACCTGATCATCGAGTCCGTCGTCGAGGACCTCGACGTGAAGAAGGCGCTCTTCGCCGAGCTCGGCGAGATCGCCCCCGACGCCATCCTCGCCACCAACACCTCGACGTTGCCCGTGGTCGAGATGGCGATCGCCAGCGGCCGCCCCGAGCAGGTGTGCGGCATCCACTTCTTCAACCCGGCACCGATGATGTCGCTCGTCGAGATCATCGCCCCGCGCACGGCCTCGCCCGCCACGATCGAGACGGCCACGGCGTTCGCCGCCGCCTGCGGCAAGACCACCGTCGAGGTCACCGACCGGGCCGGCTTCATCGTGAACGCCCTCCTGTTCCCCTACCTCAACAACGCGGTGAAGCTCCTCGAGCGGGGCACGGCCTCGGCCGAGGACATCGACGTGGCGATGCAGGGTGGCTGCAACTTCCCGATGGGGCCGCTCGCCCTGCTCGACCTCGTGGGCCTCGACACCTCCGTCGCCATCCTCGACGCCCTCCACGGCGAGTTCGCCGACCCGAACTTCTCTCCGGCGCCGCGGCTGCGCCGGATGGTGTCGGCCGGGCATCTCGGCCGGAAGTCGGGACGTGGGTTCTACGAGTACTGAGACGCCGTTCGGCCCGTCGGCCTGGCGCTTCCCCGACCCGTCGGACCTGGCGGACGGGGAGGACTTCGTCGCCGCCGGGGCCGATCTCGAGCCGGCGACGCTGGTGGAGGCGTACCGGACGGGCTACTTCCCCATGCCCCTCGACCGGCGCTCGATCGGCTGGTGGCACCCCGATCCCCGGGGCGTCATCGACATCGTCGACTTCGCCCCGTCACGCTCACTCCGACGATCGTGCCGGCGCTACGCCGTGACGGTCGACCGGTGCTTCGAGCAGGTGATGCACCGATGTGCCGACCCGCGACGCTCCGGGGCCTGGATCGATCGACGGATCCGGGACGCCTACACCGAACTGCACCGGCTCGATGTCGCCCACTCGGTGGAGGTGTGGGACGACGACGCCCTCGTGGGCGGCCTCTACGGCGTGGCCGTCGGGGGCCTGTTCGCCGGTGAGTCGATGTTCCACCACGCCACCGACGCCTCGAAGGTCGCCCTCGTCGCCCTCGTGGAGATCCTGCGCTCCGCCGGTTCGACCGAGCGGCGTTTGCTCGATGTGCAGTGGTGCACCGACCATCTGTCCAGCCTCGGCGCCCGGGCCATCCCCCGGAACGACTACCTCGAACGACTGGTACGGGCTGCACCGCTCGACCCACCGGGGTTCCGCGAACCCGCCGACCCCCCTCCCGACCCACCTTCCCCGACCGATGGAGACCTCTCATGACGAACGCAACGAAGCGCCGGCCATGGATGATGCGGACCTACTCGGGCCACTCGACCGCCAAGGCCTCCAACGAGCTCTACCGGACCAACCTCGCGAAGGGGCAGACCGGTCTGTCGATCGCCTTCGACCTGCCCACCCAGACCGGCTACGACCCGGATCACCCGCTCGCGGTCGGTGAGGTCGGCAAGGTCGGCGTGCCCGTCTCCCACCTCGGCGACATGGCGACGCTGCTCGACGGCATCCCCGTGGGCGAGATGAACACGTCGATGACGATCAACGCCCCGGCGGCGTGGCTGCTCGGCCTGCACATCGCCAACGCCCGCAGTCAGGGCGTCGACTCGGCGGTGCTGCGGGGCACCACCCAGAACGACATCGTCAAGGAGTACCTGAGCCGCGGCACCTACATCTTCGGCCCCGAGCCGAGCCGCCGCCTGATCGTCGACATGTTCGCCTTCTGCTCGGAGCACGTGCCGAAGTGGAACCCGATGAACGTGTGCTCGTACCACCTCCAGGAGGCGGGCGCGACGCCCACCCAGGAGATCGCGTACGCACTGGCCACCGCGATCGGCGTGCTCGACGCGGTGAAGGCGTCGGGGCAGGTCGACGACGACCGCTTCACCCACGTGGTCGGTTCGGTGTCGTTCTTCGTCAACGCCGGCATCCGCTTCGTCGAGGAGACCGCGAAGATGCGGGCCTTCACGAAGTTGTGGGACCGGATCTGCCTCGAGCGCTATGGCATCACCGACCCGAAGGCCCGCCGCTTCCGCTACGGCGTGCAGGTGAACTCGCTCGGCCTCACCGAGGCCCAGCCGGAGAACAACGTGCAGCGCATCGTGCTGGAGGCACTCGGGGTCACCCTCTCGGCCGACGCCCGGGCCCGGTCGCTCCAGCTGCCGGCCTGGAACGAGGCGCTCGGGCTGCCTCGTCCGTGGGATCAGCAGTGGTCGCTACGGATCCAGCAGGTGCTGGCACACGAGACCGATCTGCTCGAGTACGACGACATCTTCGAGGGCTCCCACGTGATGGAGCGCCTGACCGGCGACCTCATGGACTCGGCCACGGCCGAGCTCGACGAGGTGCTCGAACTCGGCGGCGCCTTCGAGGCGGTCGACGAACTCAAGGGGCGTCTCGTGCGCTCCCACACCGAACGCATGCGCCGCATCGAGCGGGGTGAGCAGACCATCGTGGGCGTGAACGACTTCGTCGAGACCGCGGAGTCGCCCCTCGCCGGGGCCGACGCGATCCTCACGGTCGACCCGTCCGTCCAGGACGAGGCCATCGAGGCCATCCGGGCCTGGCGGGCCGCACGGGACAACGCCGCGGTCGATGCGGCCCGGGCCGCCCTCGCCGAGGCCGCCGAATCCGGTGCGAACATCATGCCGCCCACGATCGCCCTGGCCGAGGCCGGTGGCACCACCGGTGAGTGGTCGGAGACGCTGCGAGGGGTGTTCGGTGAGTACCGGGCCCCGACGGGTGTGGCTGCGGCCGCCGGTGCCGGGGGCGGCAGCGATGCCCTGCGGGTGATCGCCGGGGAGATGGCGTCACGGCCGGAGGGCCCGCCCCGTCTGCTCGTGGCCAAGCCGGGCCTCGACGGCCACTCGAACGGTGCCGAGCAGATCGCGGTCGCCGCCCGGGATGCCGGTATGGAGGTCATCTACCAGGGCATCCGGCTGACCCCGGCCGAGATCGCGGCCGCCGCCCGGGACGAGGACGTCGACGCCGTCGGCATCTCGATCCTGTCCGGGTCGCACCTCGAGCTCGTGCCCGACACCATCCGCCGTCTGCGCGATCACGGCGTCGACGCACCCGTGGTGGTGGGCGGGATCATCCCCGAACAGGACCGTTCGATCCTGATGGATGCGGGTGCCGCCGCGGTCTACACGCCGAAGGACTTCGACATCGGCACGATCATCGCCGAGATCGCCGAGTTGGCCACCGCCGCCGAATAGCTTGGGGGATCCCACCCGAACGGTTCAGGTTCGGGACCCGCCTGCCGATGGAGCTTCGATGAGTGGACGCGCTGCCCTGCCCGGCTTGTTGACCGGTGTCCTCGGTCTCGCCGCCGGACTTCTGGCTGCGCTGATGGACGAGCGGATCTTCGGCGCCGTGGCCGGTGTGCTCGCCCTCGCCGCCGGAGTCGCCGGTGTGCGTCTCGCCCAGCGCCTCGACGAACAGTCGGCGCTCCAGAAGCTCGTCGAAGGTGAACTCCGCTCGGTCCGCTCCGAAGCGGCCGAGGCCCGTGAGCAGCTGCGCCGTGAGGCGGAGCTCGAGTACGAGGTCGCCGAGATCGACGCCGGTGACGACACCCTCACCGATGCCCAGACCGGGCTGTTCTCCGAGGGCTTCTTCCAGGTGGCGCTCGACAGCCGCCTCGCCGCCGCCCGCCGTCACCTGCGCCCCGTCGCCGTCGTGCTGCTCGAGGTCGTGACGGGCCTGCCCGGCGACGAGATCGAGGATGCCGACGCCCACATCGTCGCCACCTCGATCACCGAGACCCTGCGCGAGGCCGACACGGCCTGCCGCCTGCGCAACGGCTACTTCGCCCTGCTCCTCGAGGACACGCCCGAGAACGGTGCCATCTGGACCGTCGAGCGCATCCGTCGGGCCATGACCGAGCAGTCGACCGGCACCACCATGTGGGCCGGCATCGCCTGCTACCCGGCCCACGCCTTCTCCTCCGAGGAGATCATGACGGCCGCCGACCAGGCGCTGTCCTCCGCCCGTGAGTGGCGTCAGGACCGCATCGAGGTCGCCTCCGTCGTCGGCGACTGATCGCCGTCCCCGGTCCGGGCGACCACCGCCGTCGCCTCCGATCCGCAATTCCGGCGAGCGCAGGCTCGTGGGGTGCAAGGCTGCATGGTCGTGACCACGCACGACGACCCCGGACTCGACGCCGTGCTCGCCCACTTCGGTGTGACCGACCCTCCGCTGGGTGCCGGCGGTGAAGCGATCGTCCACCCCCTCGGCGACGACCGCGTCCTGCGGATCGTCCACGCCGGCTCCCCCGTCTCGGGCCTCCACGAACGGGCCGCCCTGCTCGAGCCGTTCGACCGTTCGGCCGTGGCCTACGCCCTGCCCGAACCCCTGGAGATCCTGACCATCGGCGACCGGCACGTGGCCATCGAGACCCGGCTGCCGGGCGACCCGCTCGACGTCGTCCTGGCCGGCTCCGAGGTGGCCGACCGCCACCGCCTGCTCGCGGCGTTCCTCGATGCGTTCGAGGTGTTGCCCGACGTCCTCGACGCCCATCCGGCCGGTGCCGGCGTCGTCGGCGACGTGATCGGGCCGTTCGTGCATCACGCCCCCGACACCCGCACCTGGCTGGTCGAACGGGTCGCCCAGAGCCTCGCCCGGGCGTCGTCGGACTTCGCCGCCGTCGACCCCGAGTGGCTCGTCGAGGGCCTGCCGACCGATGGTCCCGTCGGCCTCTGCCATCTCGATGGCGCCGCCCCCAACGTGTTGGCCCGCGGCACCGACATCACCGCCGTGATCGACTTCGGTCCCACGACCGCCATCGTCGACCGCCGACTCGACGTGTTGGCCGCGGCGACCTACCTCCGGATCGACACGCTCCGGGGTGCCGTCGACCCCACCGACCATCCGGTGATGGACACCTGGCTCGACGAACGGGGGCTCCTCGAGGCGCTGCCGGTCATGAACCGCTGGCTGGCCGGCTACTGGAGCTGGGTCGGCGACGAGGAACCCGAGGTCGACGAGTGGTGCCGGCGAACCCTGTTGGAGGAGCGATGACCGACCATCTGCAACCCGTGGCGACCTGGGACGAGGGTGCACCGCACTACGACGCTGCACTCGACGGACACGGTCGCACGGTGGAAGTCGACGAGACCGTCGCCTGTCTCGAGCGGCTGGCCGACGACCGACCGATCCTCGAGTTCGCGATCGGGACGGGACGGATCGGCTTGCCGTTCGCCGCGACCGGCGCCGAGATCCACGGAATCGAGTACTCACCCGGCATGCTCGCCGAACTGCGGGCCAAACCCGGAGGAGCCGAGCTGCCGGTCGTGCTCGGTGACATGGCCTCGACCCGGATCGACGGTGAGTTCGGGCTCGTCTACCTGGTCTTCAACACCGTCACGAACCTGCTCACGCAGGACGCCCAGGTCCGTTGCTTCCAGAACGCCGCTGACCACCTCGGTCCCGGCGGGCGGTTCGTGATCGAGGTCCACATCCCCCAGATCCGCCGGGTCATGCCGGGCGAACGCCATGCGGTGTTCGACGCCACGGGCAACCACACCGGGATCGACGAGTACGACTTCGTGAACCAGACGCTGACGTCCCACCACACCTGGGTCGACGGCGAACGAGCGCGCACCTTCGCGTCCACCCACCGCTACGCGTGGCCTGCCGAATACGACCTCATGGCCCGCATCGCCGGGATGGAGCTCGAGCACCGCTGGGCCGACTGGAGTGGCGCCCCCTTCGATGCCGACAGCGAACGCCACGTCTCGGTCTGGCGCCGGCCCGACTGATCGGGGCGGCGACGCCGGCCGGGGTCACTCGCAGATGACGGTGAGCGTCTCGGCCTCGGGACAGTGGGTCACACCCTCGGGCTGGGTGATCTTCACGGTCCGGCCCGGCACGGGTGCGGAGAAGTCGAGCTCGAAGTCGGTGAAGACGCCGGCGTCGTCGCAGCTCTTCACCGCACGTCGGGCCCGCAGTTCGAGCGCACCGTCGGCCTCGCGGGCCTGGAGGATCGCCTCGCCGTCACAGACGGCGTGCGGGCCGACCGTCACGGTCAACCGGAACTCGCCTGCGTCGAGCGACTCGATGCGGATCTCCTCCTGTGTGGCACACGAGGAGGCCAACAGCGCCACGGCGATCCCGGCGACGGGAACCAGCCGACGACGGCGGATCATCGACGCCAGGGACGAGACCGTTCGACCGCCACCGGGCCACCCCACCAGCGTCCGGCGAACCGCCAGGCCGGTGGCCGGGCGGCCGTCTCGGGCTCGGCCGCGGTGCGGGGCCAGGCCACGACGAGCGCGGCCGCGATGGCCGCGGCCTCCTCGTCGGTCGGCGCCGGGGTGATGTCGTAGGCGCTCACAGCGGCACGTTCCCGTGCTTGCGCTTCGGCAGGTCCTCCTGCTTGGAGCGGAGCATGTCGAACCCGGCGATGAGCTTGCGGCGGGTCTCGGCGGGGTCGATCACGTCGTCGACGTAGCCGCGCTCGGCGGCGATCCACGGGTTGGCGAACCGCTCCTTGTACTCCTCGATGAGTTCGGTGCGGCGGGCGACCGGGTCGGCGGCGGCCTGGATCTCACGGCGGTAGACGATGTCGGTGGCGCCTTCGGGACCCATCACGGCGAGCTCGGCCGAGGGCCAGGCGTAGGACAGGTCCGAGCCGATCGACTTCGAGTCCATCACCACGTACGCACCGCCGTAGGCCTTGCGGGTGATGACCTGGATGCGGGGCACGGTGGCCTCGCAGTAGGCGTAGAGCAGCTTGGCGCCGTGGCGGATGATGCCGCCGTACTCCTGGTCGACGCCGGGCAGGAACCCGGGCACGTCGACGAAGGTGACGAGCGGCAGGTTGAAGGCGTCGCAGGTCCGCACGAAGCGGGCGGCCTTCGACGACGACTCGATGTCGAGCACACCGGCGAAGAACATCGGCTGGTTGCCGACCACCCCGACGGGCTTGCCGTCGAGCCGGGCGAAGCCGCACACGATCGACTGCGCCCAGGCGGCGTGGTACTCCATGAACTCGCCGTCATCGACCACCGAGGCGATCACGGCCTTCATGTCGTAGGGCATGTTCGGCGACTCGGGCAGCATGTCGGCGAGCTCGGGGCACAGACGCTCCGGGTCGTCGTCGGGCTCGATCGCGGGGCCCTCCTCGAGGTTGTTCGAGGGGAGGAACGACAGCAGGTACTTCACCTCGTCGAGCACCGACTCCTCGTCGGGCGAGACGTGGGTGGCCACACCCGACTTCGACGAGTGCGAGCCGGCACCACCGAGCTCTTCGAGGGTCACCTCTTCACCGGTCACCGTCTTCACCACGTCGGGGCCGGTGATGAACATGTGCGAGGTCTCCCGCACCATGAAGATGAAGTCGGTC
>JAHDBV010000156.1 GCA_020630195.1 Acidimicrobiales bacterium | reverse complement strand
AGAACTGGACGTGCAGCGCCTCTTCGTAGAGCTGGCGCGACAGGTACATCCGGGCCTCGGGGGCGTTGATGTGCTTGTACAGGTTGAGCACCAGGTTGTTCGCCACGATCGAGTCGCCGGTGGCGAAGAAGGCGACCAGACGCTTGATCAGATGCGTCTCGGCGGGCGACAGGCGACGGTCGAGATCGACCAGGTCGTCGGAGAAGTCGACCTCTTCGACGGTCCAGGTGTTCTTGATGGCGTCGGTGTACATCTCGTAGAAGGCCGGGTAGCGCATCGGGCGCAACGTGAGGTCGAAGCCCGGGTCGAGGATGTTCTGCGGGCGGGTCTTGCCGGAGACCAGGGGCTCTTCGGTGAGGAACGGATCGACGACGGCCATGGGGCGGGCTTCTTTCTACGAGTGGTGGCGTGTGGCACGGGAGGCCACGGGTGCGGATGGTGTTGCGACGGTGGGACCGGGGCGTCGACGATGCCGGCCGCCCGGGCGAGGGCGGCACACGGCGAGGTCGGCGTTCGATCCGGGGACCGGCGTGGCGGGTGGGTTGAGCACCCTCGGCCGGTGGGAGGTCACGACCGAGTGGGACTCAGTCGCAGGCCTCACAGGCCTCGGGGTTCTCGAGCGAGCAAGCGACGGCTTCGGCATCGGTGAACGTCTTGGTGTCGTCCGCCGGCGCCGAGCCGAACGAGGGCTGCGTGACGTTACCGCCACCGCCTCCCGGTGCACCCGTGCTTCCACCGGTGGTGGTCTGGTTGATCCGGGTCGCGGCACGGGAACGCAGGTAGTAGCTGGTCTTCAGGCCCGACTTCCACACGTGGAGGTACATCGAGGAGAGCTTGCCGATGGTCGGCGACTCCATGAAGAGGTTCATCGACTGGCTCTGGTCGATATAGGCGCCGCGGGCGGCGGCCATGTCGATCAGCGACCGCATGGGGACCTCCCAGGCGGTGCGGTAGATCTCACGCAGATCGGCCGGGATGCTCTCGACGTCCTGGATGCTGCCCTCGGCCCGCTTGATGTCGGTGATCATGCCGTCGTCCCAGAGGCCACGGCGCTGGAGCTCGGCCACGAGGTACTTGTTGATCTGCATGAACTCGCCGGAGAGCGTCTCACGCTTGAACAGGTTCGACACCTGCGGCTCGATGCACTCGTAGCAGCCGGCGATCGAGGCGATCGTGGCGGTGGGGGCGATGGCGATCAGCAGCGAGTTGCGCAGGCCGTGCTCTTCGATGCGTCCCCGCAGCGTCGGCCAGTCGAGGGATGTCCCGCCGACTTCGGCGACGGGCTCCACACCCCAGAGATCGGGCTGGAGGTCGCCGGCGGCGGCCCGGGTCCCGGCGAACGTGTCGTGGGGGCCGCTGGTCTCGGCGAGCACCGTCGAGGCCCACAGGGCAGCGAAGTAGATCGTCGCGGAGATCTTCGTCGAGAGCTCGCGTGCCTCGTCGGAGTCGAACGGCAGGCCCAGGGTGAAGAACACGTCCTGGAGACCCATGAGGCCGAGGCCGACCGGGCGCCACCGGTCGTTGGAGTTCTCCGCCTCGGGGGTCGGGTAGTAGTTGATGTCGATGACCCGATCGAGGAACGGGACCACCTGGGCGACGACGTCCTGCAGACGCTCGAAGTCGAAGCCCTTGTCCCGGTCGACGAAGGCACCGAGGTTCACCGAACCGAGGTTGCACACGGCGGTGTTCGCCTGGTCGGTCACCTCGAGGATCTCGGTGCAGAGGTTCGACAGGTGCACGACGCGGGGCGAACCGTCTTCGTTCGTCGCTCCGGTCTGGTTGCACTTCTCGTTGGATGCGTCCTTGAACGTCATCCAGCCGTTCCCGGTCTGGGCGAGCGTCCGCATCATGCGGCTGTAGAGCTGACGGGCCGAGACCTGCCGCTCGAATCGACCGGCCGACTCCGCCTCGAGGTAGGCGTTGCGGAAGTCGTCGCCGTAGGTGTCGACGAGCTCGGGCACCTTCTTCGGATCGAACAGCGACCACTGCCAGTCCTGCTCGACCCGCTCCATGAAGAGGTCGGGGACCCAGTTGGCGATGTTCAGGTTGTGGGTCCGCCGGGCGTGATCGCCGGTGTTGTCACGCAGTTCGAGGAAGTCCTCGATGTCGGCGTGCCAGGTCTCGAGGTACACACACGCCGCACCCTTGCGCCGGCCGCCCTGGTTCACGGCGGCGACCGAGGAGTCGAGCGTGCGGAGCCACGGCACGATGCCGGACGAGAGACCGTTGGTGCCCTGGATCAACGAGCCCTTGGCCCGGATCCGGCTCCACGACACGCCGATGCCCCCGGCGAACTTCGACAGCTTGGCGATGTCGGTGTAGCGCTTGTAGATGCCCTCGAGGGAGTCCTCGGGGGAATCGAGCAGGTAGCAGCTCGACATCTGGGAGTGCTGGGTGCCCGAGTTGAACAGCGTGGGGCTCGAGGGCAGGTAGGCCAGCGACGACATGAGGTTGTAGAACTCGATCGCCTCGTCCGCGGTGGTCGACAGGCCGCAGGCGACCCGGAGGAAGAAGTACTGCGGGGTCTCGACGACGTTGCGGGTCTCGGGGTGGCGCAGGAGGTAGCGGTCGTAGACCGTGCGCATGCCGAAGAACTCGAAGTTGCGGTCGCGGCCGGAATCGATCGCGGCGTTCAGGTCGGGGGCGTTGGCCGCCACCATCTCGGCGGTCTCGTCGCTGATGAGGCCGAGACCGTGGCCGATGCGGATCGACTCGGAGAACCACGGCACGCCCTCGTTGTGGACCTCTTTGTCGATGACCGTGGCGAGCAGGCGGGCGGCGAGGCGGGAGTAGCCGGGCTCCTCGACGATCAGGCCGGCGGCGGTGCGGATCGAGAGTTCGTCGAGCTCACGGGTGGTCGCACCGTCGGCGAGGGCCGAGATGGTGCGGGTGGCGACGCGCATCGGGTCGACCCCGCGCAGGCCCTCGGCGGCACGGGCCACCGCCCGCACGATCTTGTTGACGTCGACCGGTTCGAGCTGGCCGTTCCGTTTCATCACCCGCATACCGGGCGACGTCAGATCGATGTCGACACCGCTGGCCGGGGTGGTGGTGATGGTCGGATCGGTGAGCGTCATGTCGTTCCTCGGCTGGCCTCGAGTCGGAGACTCGTCGCCGGGGCGGCGGTGACGGTGACTCGGGTTTCGGTGTTCGGGGGTGCGTGAAGCTGACGTCCGAAAGTCCGCCGGCCCGCTGTCCCGATCGTGGCTCCCTCCGCCTCGATCGGGGTTCTGAGGATGGCATGACATCCATGTAGTTACAAGGGTCGGGTTCGGAAAAACCTGCGCCGCGCAACGACCGTCACCGAGGGCGTCGCGCGTGACGCTGGGTGAGCCAGAACAGTGGCCCGAGCCATCGGCGCGTGACCGTTCGCGCGCCCCGCGCGCAAGGATCCGGGGGTCGCGATTCCCACCATCTCATCCGGAGATGGGCACCATGTATGCGGCCGACCGCGCTGCGTGGTCAATCCCAGAGGTCGGCGATCACGTCGAGCCACAGCCGGGTCGTCATGCGCAGCGAGGCGATGTCGATGCGCTCGTCGTGACCGTGGAACCGCTTGAAGAACTCGCTCGTGTCGATCGACGGGCTCAACAGGCCGGCGCCGTAGGCGACCACACCCTTCTCCCGGAAGAAGCGGCTGTCCGTCCCGCCCGTCACGATGCTCGGCAGCACCCGGGCCTCGGGATAGGCGGCGAGCATCGACCGCTCCAGCGACGCCCACAACGGCGTGCCCGACGGCGAGGCCGACGAGGGATCGGAGTGGATGATCTCGCTCTCCACCTTGTGCATCAGCTCCTCGCCGATGGCGGTCCGCAGGTGTTCCTCGACGTCGGCGTCGGTCTCGCCCGGCAGGGTCCGGATGTCGACCTCGATCGTGACCTCGTCGGGGATGACGTTGGTCTTCACCCCACCCTCGATCTGGTTCGGACTGAACGTGGTGTGGCAGCACGCGTGGTGCATCGCCGCCATCGGACCGAGCTCCCGGATGGCCTCCTCGACCGCACCCGGGTCGAGCAGGCGGGCGGTGAGATCCTCACCGAGACCCATGGCGAGGACCCGCTGGGCCCACAACTCGTCGAGCCGGGCCGGCGGCGCGTACTCGGCCAACCGCCGCACCACCTCGGCGGCGGTGACGAGTGCGTTGTCGGCCCCGAGTGGCGCCGAGCCGTGGGCGGGCCGACCCTTCACCTTCAGGCGTCGCCACCCGATGCCCTTCTCGGCGGTGGTGACGAGCAGGCTCTTGCCGGCGGGAGAGTCGATGCTCATGCCCCCGAACTCGGTGAGCACGTAGTCGCAGCGCAGCGCGTCCCACTCGGTGTCGAGCAGCACCTTGGCGCCGTGCACACCGCCCGCCTCCTCGTCGGCCACACCGAAGTAGATGAGATCACCCTTGGGGCGGATCCCCGAGGCGACGACGTGACGGAAGGCGACCGCCATCGAGGAGGTCAGGTTGAGCATGTCGACCGCACCACGGCCCCAGATCTCGTCACCGATGCGCTCGCCGCCGAACGGGTCGTGGGTCCAGCCGTCGGGCGACACCGGCACGACGTCGGTGTGCCCCATGAGGCACAGCGCCGGAGCGTCGGGATCGGTGCCCGGGTACCGGGCCACGAGTGAGGTCCGACCCGGGGTCGGCTCGAACAACTGCAGGTCGACGCCGGTGCCCTCGAGCTCGTCGCGGAGCAGTCGGGCGGAACGGTCCTCGTGGCCGGAATCGATCGACCCGTCGTTGACGCACTGGTTCCGGATCATCACCTGCAGGAGCTCGGCGGTCTCCTCGGTGAGGCGATCGAGGGTGCGTTCGTCGACGGATCCGGTGGTCATGGGCGGCGAACCTAGCCGCCGCCCCACGCCCCGATCGATCCGCTCAGGCGAGCTTCGAGATGCCCTCGTACATGAACACGAGGTAGGTGACGGTGCCGGTCACCGTGGCGAGGCCCGCCATCCGGCTCGACACGCCGTAGGCGCCGGCCACGGCGAGGTACTTGCCGGACGGGCGCAGGAACAGGAACGGGCCCGCCAGCCACGGTCGACGACAGATCGCCTCGGCCATCTTGTCGGCGCCCCGGGTGACCCAGCCCCGCACACCCGGGCGGGGATGGCTGCGGCGCTCCTCCACCCATTCCGGCAGGCGTCGGCCGAGCAGGAAGTAGGAGGCATCGGTGACGCTGAGCCGGAGGAGGCCGAGCGCGACGAACGGGAGGAGATCGAGATGCGGGGCCGCGAGGGCCACGAAGACGGCTCGGGGGGCGAGCGCCATCAGGAGCACCGGCTTCGACATCACGAGCGGCGCCCACATCGTGCCGCCGACACCGACGGCCGACCAGCTCGCGATCCATCCGCCGTGGATCCCGGTGCGCTGCACCCAGCCGATGAGTTCGACCACCCGACGCATGACGCCGGCGACGAGCAGCCCGGCGGCGACGAGCAGCCCCCAGGGCGCGAACCGGCCGAGGCCGTTCCGGGGTCGCACGAGTGTGGTCACGACAACGGGATCGGGTCGTCGCGGGATCGTCTTGAGCGATCCGGACCGCGGGCGTGCGGGATCACACCCGAAAACGACGAACGCCCGCCCCGAAGGGCGGGCGTCCGATCAGTTCAGGGTGACCTGACTCCGGTGCAGTTCGGCGCCCAGCGCCGAACTGCGTGAGTGAGCCGAGCGCCAGCGAGGCGAACGGCGGTGAACCCCGGCGAACCCGAGCGACGGGCAGCGAGGCGAACGGCGGTCAACGACCGTCGAGGGCTTCCTGCAGCAGCGGCATGATCTTGTGCACGTCACCGACGATGCCGAGGTCGGCGACACCGAAGATCGGTGCTTCCGGATCCTTGTTGATCGCGATGATGTGCTTGGAGCCCTTCATGCCCACGAGGTGCTGCGTGGCACCGGAGATGCCCGCCGCGATGTAGACGTTCGGCTTCACGACCTTGCCGGTCTGACCCACCTGGTAGGCGTAGGGCACCCAACCGGCGTCGACGATGGCCCGGGAGGCACCGGCGGCACCACCGAGGGCGGAGGCGAGGGCCTCGACCGCCTGGTACTTGTCGGCGTCGCCCATGCCGCGGCCACCGGCCACGACGATCTCGGCTTCGTCGAGCTTCGGACCGTCGGACTCCTCGACGAAGCGATCGGTCACGGTCGCACCACCCGCACCACCGAGGTCCGGGATGTCGAGCTCCTCGACCGACGCCTCGCCGCCGTCGGCCGACTCGGCGGCGAACGACTTGGGGCGCACCGAGATGAGGAACGGACCCTCACCGGTGAACTTGGTCTGGATGTTGGTCTGGCCACCGAAGATCGGCTCGGTGCCGACGAGGGTGTCGTCGTCGACCTCGATGTCGACGCAGTTCGTGATGACCGGGCGGTCGAGCTTGACCGACAGGCGGGCGATCACGTCGCGGCCGTCGTAGGAGGTCGGGAAGATGATGGCGTCGGGGCCGTCACCGGCGTCGACGGCCTCGGCGATCGCGGCCGCCACGGGCACACCGGCCAGGGCGTCGTCGACGTCGACCGAGTACACGGTCTCGGCGCCGTACTCACCGCAGGCGGCGGCGATGTCGTCGCCGTCACCGGCGACCACCACGGCGACCTCGTCGGCGAGGTCACGGGCCTTGGTCAGCAGTTCGAGGGTCGAAGCGGAGG
>JAHDBV010000155.1 GCA_020630195.1 Acidimicrobiales bacterium | reverse complement strand
GCGACCCATCCCCAAGGCGGGGGATGTCTGAAAGACTGGTCGCCGTGGCAGAATACTCCGAGTTGCAACCGTCAGGTGCCTACCGACGTGACGTGTGTGACTCAGGGTTGCAAGTTGAACGAGTGGAAGGCCACCATGGGCGTTCGGTCCATGGCGGTGGCCCGATCGGTGTGGACGAGGTAGGCGGGGCGACGTGGCGAAGTTGAGAAGTGAGGCGATGAGGTGGCGTGGTGGCCTTCTCTTGGCTGCCGACCTGCTTGCGTGGTACGTGGCGCTCGGCGTCGCGATGTGGTTGGCCGACGGCATGCTCGCGGTGATCGATGGCAGCCGGGTGTTGGTGCTCGCCGCCGTCTTGACGGCGCTGTACGTCGCCTTCGGATCGGCGAGTCGGTTCCACATCGCTCGCACACGGATCGGATCCATCGACGAGATGCGACGGCTGGTGCCGACCTGGACGGCTGTCGCCAGCTTGGTGATCCTCGCCAACGAGTTCGTCCTGAGCGGACCTCTTCCGCTGCGGGTCCTGCTGGCGGCGATGCCGATCGCGCTGTTCCTGATGCTGGTGACACGGGGCGTCTGGCGGACGTATCAGGACGTTCGCCTCGCTCCCACGGGAGGCGTCGCGCCGAAGCGGCTCATCGTGTTCGGTGCCGGGGAGGGCGGCGAGCAGATCGTGCGCTCGATGCGTCGGGATCGCTCCTCGGCCTACATGCCGGTGGCGTTGCTCGACGACGATCCCCACAAGCAGCACCGGGTGATCTCGGGAATCACGGTCGAGGGCACTCGGGACGACATGGCGTCCGTCGCTTCGAAGACCGGCGCCGAGATCCTGCTGATCGCGATCCCTTCGGCGAGCTCGGCACTCATCGCGGAACTGACCGACGCCGCTGGCGAGGTCGGGCTCGACGTTCGTGTGCTGCCGTCGACGTCGGAGTTGCTCGGTCTGCTCCGGGTCGATGACATCCGCGAGCCGACCGAGTCGGATCTGCTCGGTCGGGCCGAGGTCGCCGTCGATCTCGGGGCCATCTCGAAGTACGTGACCGGCCGACGCGTGCTCGTCACGGGCGCAGGCGGATCGATCGGTTCGGAGCTCTGCCGTCAACTTCACTCCCTCGCTCCCGCCGAGCTCGTCATGCTCGATCGCGACGAGTCGGCACTGCACGCGCTGCAACTGTCGATCGAGGGTCGCGCCTTGCTCGACACCGGGGAGTTGGTCGTCGCCGACATCCGCGACGCAACTCGGATCGACGAGGTCTTCGCGGTTCAACGGCCCGAGGTGGTGTTCCACGCCGCGGCGCTGAAGCACCTCACCCTGCTGGAGCGCAATGCCTCCGAGGGGGTCAAGACGAACGTGCTCGGCACGGCGAACGTGCTCAGCGCGGCGGAGCGGCACGGCGTCGACCACTTCGTGAACGTGAGCACCGACAAGGCCGCCGACCCGACCAGCGTGCTCGGCATCACGAAGCTGGTTGCCGAACGCCTCACCGCCCAAGTCGCCGACCGGACGGCTCGCACCTTCGTGTCGGTCCGGTTCGGCAATGTGCTCGGGAGTCGAGGAAGCGTGTTGCCGACGTTCCGTCACCAGATCGCCTCGGGTGGGCCGGTCACGGTGACCCACCCGGACGTGACCCGCTACTTCATGACGATTCCGGAAGCCGTGCGGTTGGTGCTCCAGGCAGGTGCCGATGCGCGCCCCGGCGAGATCTGCATTCTCGACATGGGGCAACCGGTGAAGATCGCCGACCTCGCCCGGCGATTGATCGAGCTGTCCGACTCGGCCGCCGAGATCGTCTACACCGGCCTTCGTCCGGGGGAGAAGATGCACGAGGTGCTCACGGCGGCTGACGAGGTCGGTGTCAACCGGTCCCACCCGCGGGTGTTTCACACCGACGGTTGTGTGTCGCTGGACCAGAAGTCTCTCGCCGCCTCGGCCCCTGAGCTGCACGGCATCTGCGATGCGATTCGTGCTGAGTTGGCGACCCACGCTCACCTGACCGCGCTCGACCAGTAGTTTCGCTCGACATGTGGTGGTCATCGGCCGCGTCGGTCTTTGCGATCGCGCTCGCATTCACGGTCCTGATGACCCCGATGGCGGCGTCGATGCTCACTCGCTGGGCGGTGGTGGACGTTGCCGGGGAACGTTCGAGCCACGTCGGTGCGGTTCCGCGTGGCGGCGGCCTCGTGATCATGGCGGTCGTGGTGGTCGTCGTCACCATGGTGGCGGTCGTCGTCCGCGCTCCGGTCTGGACGGTCGGATCGGCCGGGCTCGCGGCAGCCTCGGTGGCCTTCGCGGTGCTCGGTGGCATCGACGATCGCCGTTCGGTGCCTGCTCCGGTCCGGCTGGTGATCCAGCTGTTGCTTGCCGCGTTCGCCGCGGCAGCCGTCGCCGTCGACGGGCACACCATCGCTGCGCTGATCGCGGTTCCGACGCTCGTCGGGTTCGTCAACACCTTCAACTTCATGGACGGGATCAACGGCATTTCCGGCCTCACCGCCCTCGTCATCGCCGTGTCCGTGGTGGAGGTCGGATGGAGCCACGAGGGTCCGGTCGTGGTGATCGCGGCCGCCGTTGCCGGTTCGTCGCTCGGGTTCGTCGTCCACAATGTTCGTGGGGGGATCTTCCTCGGTGATGTCGGGAGCTACTTCCTGGGTGCGTCGCTGGTGGCGCTGTCACTCGCCGCGTGGATCGGGGGAGGCTCCGCCGTTGTCCTGGCCATGCCGTTCGTGCCGTACATCGCCGATGTCGCGGCGACGCTCGTCCGGCGACTGCGGCGCGGCGCCGACGTGTTGCGCCCGCACCGCGAGCACGCCTACCAGCGGCTCGCCAACGGCCGATGGAGTCACATGTCGACGAGCGTGCTCTACGCAGCGCTGGCCGGAGCGCTGGCTGTGCTGGCGCGGGTCGACACGGCCGTCGCTGTCGTCGGCGCCGCTGCCGTCGCCGGCGGGCTCGCCGTTGCCGGCAGCCGGATCGGCGAGGGGGTGTCGTGAGCTCGCGGGTCGCGTTCGTCCTCGAGATCCCGGTGTCCTACCGGACCGGATGGCTCGCACACGCACGTGAGGACGGCCTCGACATCCACGAGATCTACCTGTCTCACGGTCAGTCCGATCGCCCCTGGGAAGCCGGGGCGGGAGTGAATGCGACCGTCGTCCGTTCCGCCGATCTGGGTTCGACCTCGTCGGGGTTCTTCCCGCGAGTCAGCACCGGGATCACCCGCGCACTCGATGCAGCGGCGCCCGACCTCGTCTCGATCCCGGGCTGGGCACATCCGGCGGCTTGGCAGGTCGTCTGGTGGTGTCGTCGTCGCGGGGTGCCGTACGCCGTCATGTTCGAGACCTGGCGGCAACAGTCGCAGTCCCGGGTGCCGGCACCGATCGCCGCGAAGATCCGTGATGCGGTCCTCCGCGGCGCCGCCGCGGCCTGGCCGATCAGCACGCGGGCCGAGCGTTTCGTCGCCCAGCTCGGTTTCGATGTGCCGATGGTTGTTGTCCACGGCAACACCTGCGATGCGGACGCCCTCGCGGCGCACGGGTGTGGTGAGCGGGCCGGCGTGCTCTTCGTCGGTCGGCTGCTCGAGCACAAGGGCGCCGACTTGCTCTCGGCTGTCGCGGAGCGGTTGGCGGCTTCGGACGTCGCCCTGACCGTGATCGGCGACGGCCCGCTTCGTGCGTCGGTCGAGGCGAGCCCTGCGGTTGTCGTCGGTGCGCTGCCGCCGGACGAGGTGGCGGTGGCGATGCGGTCTGCGGCTGTCGTCCTCGTTCCGTCGCTGGCCGAGCCGTGGGGCGTCGTCGTGCACGAGGCGCTCGCGAACGGGGCGGCTGTGGTGGCCACCGATGCCGTCGGCAGTGCGGATGATCTGCTCGACGAGGTCGTGGGGCGCATCGTCGAGCCAGATCCCGCACGTCTCGCCGATGCCTGTCTCGAACTGCTCGATGCTGCCCCGACACCCGCCCGATGCCGTTCCGCCGCACGTCGCGTCAGCTATCGGACGGCGACGGACGAGTTGCGTCGTGGCCTGGCCGTCGCGCTCGGACACACATCATGACGACGCTCTGGATCGACGGCCGCACCGCACGCACCGGCGGAGGCCGAACGGTGCTCGACGCGATCGAGCGGCACCTCGTGCCCATGCTCGACGGACTCGACGTGCGTCTGCTCCGCCCGACCGACGGTTCCCCGGCTGCTCCGCTCACGCTGCCAGGCCGGCGCCCCGATGTCGTGCTCGGCCTGGCCGAGTCCGGGAATCTCGGTCTCGGTGGTCGGCACGCCTCGATCATGCTCGTTCGGAACTGGAACTGCTGGCAGCCCGGGGGAGGGGCGAAGAGCGAGCTCCGTCGGCACGTCGTCGCCCACAACGCCCGGGTGGCCGACGTCGCTGTGTTCGCCACACAGACCTTCGCCGATGCGGTCGGCGGCCGATGCCGTGGTCGGCAGGAGGTCGTGCCGTTCGGTGTGAGCGACGAGTTCACCCCGCTCGGACCGGCGGCGCAGGGTTCCTATCTGCTCGACGTCGGCGACTGGTATCCCTGGAAGCATCACGAGACGACGGTTCGGGTCTTCGCCGCGGTTGGTGCCACCCGACCGGAGCTTCGCTTGAAGATCGCCGGACGCCCGGTCGACCAGACACTGGTGGATGCCGCCTTGGGCGTCGCACGAACCCACGGCATCGCCGACCGTGTCGACGTCCTCGGATCGGTGGACCGCCAGGCGTTGGCCGCGCTCTACCGCGGCGCCGCTGCAGCCGTGCTGTTGTCCGACCGCGAGACCTTCGGCCACCCCTACCTGGAGGCGTTGGCCTGTGCGGCGCCGCTGGTCGCAAGACGGATGCCCGTGACCGATGAGGTTGCACCGGGTGCGACGCTCGTCGACGGCGACGTCTCGACCATCGCCGCCGCGCTCGACGCGGTCTTGTCCGGCCCGCGACCTGCGCCCTCAACGCCTCGCCGGTGGTCCGATCACGCACGGGATCTCCGAGCGCTCATCGTCGAGGTACTCGCCTGATGTGTGGCTTCGCGGTCGTGTTGAACGGGCGTCCGCTCGATGCCGCGGATGTCGAGTCCGTGCTCATCCGGCGCGGGCCCGACGGTCGCGGTGAAGCGGCCATCGGAGACGGTTGGGGTCTCCATCGTCGCCTCGCGATCATCGACCTCTCCGAGGGTTCAGCCCAGCCGATGGCACTCGGCGACGATGTTCAGCTCTTCTACAACGGCGAGGTCTACAACTACGAGCAGCTCCGTTCGCTCGGCGTCTTCCAGACCGATGGCGACACCGAGGTGTTCGGCCGCGCGCTGCTCGAGGGCACGGTGGGTGACCTCCGGGGCATGTTCGCCGGCGTGGCGACGGACGGCTCGACTGGGCGTTTCGCCCGCGATCGCTTCGGGATCAAGCCGCTGTATCGCTCGGCGACCGCCGGGGCGGTCGCCATCGCGAGTCAACTCCGCTGTGTGCCGGCCCTGACGGGCCAGCGATCGATCAACGCCGACGCCGTCGCCTCGGTTTTGCGGTTCGGATCCGTGGTGGGTGCGACGATGTTCGGCGGCGTCGAGGAGATCACCCCCGGCACCCACGGCGTCATCGACGGCGAGGTCTCGACACTCGGTGCGCCGTCCGTGCCACAACGAACGCTCGGCGACTCGATCCGTGCGGCCGTGGGGCGTCACCTCGTGGCGGACGTACCGATCGCCCTGCTGCTCAGTGGCGGCGTCGACTCCGCCGTGTTGGGGCGGGCGATCCGTGATGTCGGTGGAGACGCCACGGCGATCACCCTGAGCCCGGGTGGTGAGGTCGACGAGTCGGCCCGAGCCCGCCGTACCGCGAAGGAGTTCGGGTTCGCTCACCGCGTCGTGGAGGTCCGGCTCCCCGAGGTCGTGGCGGACATCGACGCCTTCTTCGACGCGGCCGATCAGCCGAGCATCGACGGTCTCAACACGTTCCTGGTCTCGAGGGCCGTGCACGACGCCGGGTTCTCGGTCGCGTTGTCTGGCCTGGGTGGGGACGAACTGTTCGGTGGGTACTCCTCGTTCCGCCGGGCGTGGGCGACCCATCAGCTCCGTCATCTGCCGGCGCCAGCAGTCCGTCGACTGCTCGCCGTCGCCGGCGCTCCACCGCACAAGCTCGAGCGGTGGGTCGAGCATCGGGGTGACCTCGGTGCGTTGGCGGCGATCAGCCGGGAGGTGTTCTCCCCAGCCGAGGTGCGGCGTTTGTGTGGGACGATGTGGGACCCGCCGGTCCGGTCACTTCCGGGTGGCGACCCGCTCATCGATGCCGAGGTCTCGCTGTACATGACGCCAACGTTGCTTCGTGACTCGGATGCCCACTCGATGGCGCATTCGGTCGAGCTCCGGGTGCCGTTCCTCGACGACGAGTTGGTCGCCCACGCGACCCGGCGATCGACGTTCGACCGAGCGCGCCGCGGGAAGCGGGTCCTGGCCGAGGCGCTCGACGACGATCACCTCCGTCGCCTGGCCGCCGAGCCGAAGACGGGATTCCGTCTGCCGATCGACGAGTGGCTGCGAGCGGACTTGGGGGATCGCCTCGACGCTGCGCTTTCCCACGGGTCTCCGCTGTCGGCAGTGGTCGACGTCGACGAGGCTCGACTTCTGGGCGCAAACGGCCCGTGGTCGCGTCAGTGGGTGTTCGTCGTGTTGAACGAGTGG
>JAHDBV010000154.1 GCA_020630195.1 Acidimicrobiales bacterium | reverse complement strand
GCATGTCGAACGGCCGCCTGATGATCAACATCGTCACCGGCGCCGAGCCCCGCGAGCTCAACCGGTTCGGCGACTGGCTCGACAAGGACTCCCGCTACGAACGGACCGGAGAGTTCCTCGACATCATGTCGCAGTCGTGGGGTGAGGAGCCCTACGACGCGAAGGGTGAGTACTACGAGGTCGCCGGCGCCACCACCCGGGAGATCCCCGATCCGATCCCGCCGATCTACTTCGGTGGCGCCTCGCCGAAGGCACTCGAGGTCGCGGCCGGCCATGTCGACTGCTACCTGACCTGGGGCGAGCCGCCCGAGGCCGCGAAGGCCCGGATCGACAAGGTGCGGGAGATGGCCGCCGAGCAGGGTCGGGAGATGACGTTCGGCATCCGCTTCCACGTCATCGCCCGCCCGACCTCGGACGAGGCCTGGGCCGTGGCCGACGGAATGCTCTCGGGCATCGACGACGAGGCGATCGCGAAGGCGCAGGCCGATTTCAAGAGCACGATGTCGGAGGGGCAGCGCCGGATGGCGGAGCTGCACAGCGGCAGCCGTGAAGGCCTCGAGATCCATCCGAACGTGTGGGCCGGCATCGGCCTCGTGCGTGGTGGTGCCGGCACGGCGCTCGTGGGCTCCTACTCCGAGATCGCCGACCGCATCGCCGAGTACGCCGAGTGCGGGTTCGACGACTTCATCCTGTCGGGCTACCCGCACCTCGAAGAGGCGTTCTGGTTCGGCGAGGGTGTGATGCCGGTGCTCCGCGAGCGCGGCATGATCCCCGCCGACGACCGCGGCGAGGCCAACGTCTTCAGCTTCCGCTGAAGATCAGAGGCTCGGCAGTTCGGAGCGTCAGCGACGCTCAGATCGGGCGGGAGCGCACGAAGTCGAGCAGCTCGTCGCCGATCTCGCGACGCTGCAGCTCGTTGCCGCAGGAGGCGACCGCCCGCTCGACCATGTCGTCGCCGAGCAGATGGCGACGCCCGGAATAGAGGGCGGCCCCGAGGGCGGCGCTGAACTCCGGGTGCGGCTGGATGGTCGTCACCTGGTGCCCGATCCTGAACCCCGCGATCGGGCAGTGTTCGGCCGTCACCGTGATCTCGGCGCCCTTCGGCAGCTCGAGCACCTGGTCCTTGTGGGAGGCGAGCAGCTCGAAGGTCGACCCGTCCCGGCGCCGGTAGGTGACGGCACCGGCGTTCCAGCCGATGTCGGCCGGACCGGCCTTGCCACCGAGCACGTCGGCGATCAGCTGATGTCCGAAGCAGATCCCGATGAGCGTCATGTCGGCGAAGTACGCGTCCCGCACGAACGTGCGAAGGGCGTGGATCCACGGCTCGTCGTCGTAGGCGGACTTCCGTGAGCCGCCGATGACCCAGGCGTCGACGCCCTGCACCGAAGCGGGGAGCTCGCCGAGATGGGCGGCATGGAACTCGATGTCGACATCGGGAGCGTCGAACACCCAGCGGTACAGGGAGTCGTAGTCGCCGTCGACGACGGCGTGCTCGGGATTGAGATTGTCGACGAGCAGGATCCCCAACCGCATTCGGTGAGGTTAGAACGTCTCACTGCCCGTGACCAGGGTCACGGACACCACGTTCACGCTGCGGAAACACGACGTCCTCGAACCGACCACACTCCGTGGCCGAGCGGACGCTCAGCGCTGATCGAACGTCCAGTTCTGATGCTCGGCGACGGGCTCGAAGCCGAGCCGCTGGTACATCGGCACCGTGATCGGATTGGCGAGATCGGCGAACAACGCCGCCCGGTCTCCACCGCCGAGCACCTCCCGGACGACCCCGATCGTGACGGCCGACCCGAACCCGCGGCCTCGAGCGGCCGGCGGGGTGTAGACGGCGTGGAGTCGGCGGACACCGAACGCGGCGGGCGAGGCGGCGGCCATCGACACCGGCGCACCGTCGACCTCGAGCAGCCACAACGCACCGAGCTTGGAGCGCACCGCCGGTTCCGGATCGAAGCCCTGATCGAAGGTCTCGCGATCGAAGCCGACGAACCAGTCACACAACCAGCCGACGTCACCCTCGCTCGCCAACCGGACCTCGGGTGCCGACTCGAGCGCCTCGGCTCCGGCAGTGGGGTCGAAGCGCTGGAGCTGGATCGACACACCGCCGATCGCACCGACGCCGAGTGCCACGGCCTGTCGTGCGGCGTAGGCCGCGCCGACCCGCATCTCCGCGGACAACGGGAGGCCGCCGAGCCCGGCGTCGACCACGGCATCGGCGAGGGCGTCGACCACCAGACGGTCCGAGTCGGACGCGGCCACGAACACCGCACTGCGACGGGTCGGAACGTCGACCGAGACGACGCCGACCGGGCGGCCATCCGACTCGACGACCGCCCAGCGATACCCGTCGGCAGCGCCGACCGCCGCCCGCTGCACCAGCGCCGCCGCCACGGTCGTGGCTTCCACCGGCTGCGCGGCGAACATCGGCCCACACCGTTCGATCACGTTCTCCGGGTCGTCGAGCCACCGCACGGTCACGTCCATGCGGGGGAGTCTGAACGAACTCGACCACTCGGTCAGCCGAGTTTCGCTGCTGCCCGCCGGCTCAACCTCCGGCGATGGCCTTGCGGAGGCGGGGAACGGAGACCTTGACCCCCGCCTTGGTGCCGACCGACTGGGCGAAGGTCTGCACCCGGAGCTCCTCGGCCAGGAACCGCAGCTCACGGTGTCGGGGGATCGTGGCGAGATCACGAGCCTCCGCGTCGACCGCGGCGATCTCGGCGAGGCGACGTAGGTCCCGTTCGGGCTGGTCGGCCATCTCGGCCGACCGGACCTCGACGCCTCGGAGCCACCGCTCCAGATCGGCCATGCGGTCACCACCGATCGCCGTGAGCACCCCCGGGAACACGAGCCGGCCGACATGGGCGGCCGCATCGGTCACGGAGATCTCGTCGGCCCGGCGACCCGCATCGGCCAGCAGTGGTTCGATGCGCTGCACGGCGAGGACGATCTCGGCGAGGAGGCGACCGCTCTCGATGATCTCGTCGTCGATCCGGGCACGGGCGAAGCGGACCAGTGCGCGGAAGCGGGCCTCGGTGAACGGCGCACCGCCTGCCGCCATGACGATCCGGTCGAGCGTCGCCTCCACGGCGTCGCGGTACCACTCCGCCTTGGACAGCCCGAGCGACGAGGACGCGATGGCCAGGGCCACCTCGTTGCCGCGGCCCGTCGCATCGATCGCCCGGTCGAGGGCACGGACCGGTGCGCTGATCTCGAACCGGAGGAGGCGGCGCACGCCGGCCCGATGCCAGGCCGCCTGGGTCGAGCGGTCGTCGGCGATACGGAGCCAGACGAGATCGTCGGCGTCGGTGGCGGGCACCAGCGCCGGGAACCCGGCGACGGTGACACCGCCCTGCTCACGATCGATCTCGGTGGGGAGGTCACCCAGGTCCCAACCCCGGACGTCGTCGCGTTCGAGGAGGTGCCGCGTGGCGGACAGCTCCGCTCGGGCCTCCTCGGCGACGCGGCGCTGCAGCGCGCGCAAGTCCTTACCCGCCGCGACCATCGTGGCGTCGGGATCGACGATCTTGAACGTGGGACGCAGGTGGGTCGACACGGCGCCGACATCGATCGCCTCGGGTCCGAGACGCTCTCCGAGGCGCTTGGCGAGCCACGCGACGAGCGCGTCCTCCAGTGCGACGACCTCGCCGTCGCGCCTCGTGCCGGGCGCCTCACCGGCGAGGTGCTCGAGCGCGTCGGCGGCGGTCTCGGGGATCGGCACACACTGACGCCGCAGCGGCTTCGGCAGCGTCCGGATCAGCTCGTCGACGAGCTCGGCCCGGTGCCCGGGCACGTGCCAGGAGAAGACGGCCGGGTCGAGGGCGAGGAGCCGATCCGCGGGGATCTCCACCGTGAGCCCGTCGATGGGTGAGGTCAGGTCGAACCGGTAGGTGATGGCGAACCCCGGCCGCTCGCCCTCGGCGGTGCCGGGCCAGACGTCGGGGAACTCGGTGGAGACGTCGGCCGGGTCGCGGGCCAGGGCCACGTCGAGCGGGAGGTGGAACCGTTCCGGCTGGGTCTTGCGCTTCTTGCGCCACCACCGCCCGAACTGTCCCGTGGTCGACACCGACTCGGGCAGTCGTTCGTCGAACCACGCGGCGATCACCTCGGGGTCGGCGGCGAGGCCACGTTCCCGGGCCCGGGCTCCGAGCGAGTCGACCCGGGCGAAGGTGGCGGCGTTGGCCTCGATGAACGGGTGGGCCGCATGCCAGCGACCGTCGACCAGGGCGTGCTCGATGAACCACGCACGGGCCATCTCGGGGTTGATCGAGCCCAGCTGGATCCGTCGACCGGCCACGAGCGACAGCCCGTAGAGCGAGACCCGCTCGACGGTCATCGCCGAGCCTCGCTCCTCGTCCCACTCGGCCGGTTCGTAGGTGCGGGTGACGAGGTGGTCGGCGAGGCGTTCGATCCACTCCTGGCGGATCGGGAAGCACATGCGCGCCCACATCCGGTTGGTCTCGACGAGTTCGGCCGCCGCGATCCAGGTCTGCTTCGAACCCGCGAGGGCGGATCCGCGTTGGATCGCGAACTTCGACTGATGGGCCCCCCGATACTCGATCATCGGGCGTTGCCCGCGGGTGCGCTGCTTCTTCGAGGCCGGTTTGGCGGCGGCGTCGGCGGAGGCCTGGTCGAGGACACCGATCTGGCCGATCAGACCGGCGAGCAGCGACTCGTGGATGACGTCGTCGGTCGCCGGTTCGGCGTTGATCGAGAGCTGGAGATCCTTGGCCACCCGCCGGAGTTGCCGCTCGAGATCGAACCACTCGCGGGTCCGGTTGTGGTGCAGGAACTCCTTCACGCAGCGTCGCCGGAACGCCCCCGACCCGAGCTCGTCGCGCAACTCGCGGAGGTACGTCCAGAGGTTGAGCACGGTCCGGATGTCGCTGCGGTCGTCCTTGAAGCGGTTGTGGCTCTGGGCCGCCGCCTCCTGCTGATCGGCGGGGCGTTCCCGCACGTCCTGCAGTGAGAGGAACGCGACGATGCGGAGCACCTCGGCGAGGGCGCCGTTGTGCGCGCCGTCGAGCAACATCCGACCGAACCGGGGATCCACGGGGAGCCGGACGAGGTCGCGGCCGATGCCGGTGAGCCATCGACGGGTGCCCACGTCGGGGGCGTCGGGATCGGGATCCTCGATGGCGTCGAGCTCGAAGAGCACCTGCACGCCGTTGCGGATCGCCCGGCGATCGGGCGGGTCGACGAACGGGAAGTCCTCCGCCGCCCCGAGGCCGAGCGAGGCCATCTGGAGCACGACCGAGGCGAGGTTGGTCCGCTGGATCTCGGGTTCGGTGAACTCGGGGCGGGCGTCGTGATCGTCCTCGGCGTAGAGGCGCACACAGACACCCGGGGCGATCCGGCCGCACCGGCCGGCCCGCTGGGCGGCGGACGCCTGCGAGACCGGTTCGATGGGGAGGCGCTGCACCTTGGTGCGATGGGAGTAGCGGCTGATCCGGGCGGTGCCGGTGTCGATCACCGACAGGATCCGCGGCACGGTCACCGACGTCTCGGCGACGTTGGTCGACACGATCACCCGGGGGCGGGCGCCGGGGGAGAAGACGGCGGCCTGCTCACCGGCCGAGAGCCGACCGTGCAGCGGGAGCACGTCGAGCCCGTCGATGGCGAGGTCACGGACGGCCTCGACGGTCTCACGGATCTCGCGTTCGCCCGGGCAGAACACGAGACAGTCGAGCTGGCGCTCACGATGGAGTTGCCGAACCGTCTCGGCGACGGCCTCGGCCATCGTGATGGTGCGGCGGCCGCTCGGCGACTCCATGTCGACGAGTGGTCGGTGGCGGATCTCGACGGGATGGGTGCGGCCCTCGACGATCATGATGGGCGCATCGTCGTCGTCGTCGGCGAAGTGGGCGGCGAAGCGTTCGGTATCGATCGTCGCCGAGGTGATGACGACCTTCAGGTCGGGTCGGCGGGGGAGGAGCCGTCGGAGGTACCCGAGCAGGAAGTCGATGTTGAGGCTGCGCTCGTGGGCCTCGTCGATGATGAGCGTGTCGTAGCGACGGAGCAACGGATCGCGTTCGATCTCCGCGAGCAGGATGCCGTCGGTCATCAGCTTGACGAGGGTGTCGGGGCCCACCTCGTCGGTGAAGCGGACGGACCAGCCGACCTGACGGCCCACCTCGACCTCGAGTTCGCTGGCGACCCGCTCGGCGATGGTCCGGGCGGCGAGGCGGCGGGGCTGGGTGTGCCCGATCATTCCCTCGACGCCGCGTCCCGTCGCGAGGGCGAGCTTGGGGAGCTGGGTGCTCTTTCCCGATCCGGTCTCACCCGCGACCACCACCACCTGGTGGTCGCGCATGGCATCGGTCAGCTCGTCGATCCGATCCGAGATCGGCAGGTCGGGGAACTCGATCCGTGGCACGAGGGAACGTCGTCGTTCCACCTCGGCCGCGTCGAAGCCCGCCGGCCGGCGTCGTCCACGCCGTGAACGGCGACGCGAGCCACTCATCGGCGGCGGGTCGGGATCGTCACCATCGGGTTACTCCGAGTGTGCGAAAATGGGGCGCGGTCGGGTCGTCGATCGGTGTGCCGACACAGCGGGGTGCACATCGGTCCGGCCCGGCCGCACCTGCTTGCCAGGCTGCATGCCCGGCCACACCTTCACGTCAGCCCCATGAGGCGGGCGGCGCCGGCCGGTGTGGTCGGGCCG
>JAHDBV010000044.1:21574-36906 GCA_020630195.1 Acidimicrobiales bacterium | reverse complement strand
TCTCAGCCGGATCGACGGCTCGATCCAGCGGGTGAAGATCACCGAGATGTACCTCACCGAGGCGCTGACCCGGGTCCCCTCCGAGTCGGCCGGCCCCGGCGACCTCGTCGCCATCGCCGGCATCGAGGACATCCTCATCGGCGAGACCCTCGTCGATCTCGACGATCCGAAGCCGATGCCGGTCATCGCCGTCGACGAACCGGCGCTGTCGATGACCATCGGCATCAACACCTCGCCGCTCGCCGGAGCCGACGGCGACAAGCTCACCGCCCGCGTCGTCAAGGCACGCCTCGACGCCGAACTCGTCGGCAACATGAGCCTCCGGGTCCTGCCCACCGAGCGCCCCGACGCCTGGGAGGTCCAGGCCCGTGGTGAGCTCCAGCTCGCGATCCTCGTCGAGCAGATGCGACGTGAGGGCTTCGAGCTCACGGTCGGCAAGCCGCAGGTCGTGACCCGCGAGATCGACGGCGAGCTCCACGAGCCCGTCGAGCGTGTGACCATCGACGTTCCCGATGAGCACCTCGGTGCGGTCACCCAGCTCCTCGCCACCCGGAAGGGTCGGATGGAGAACATGGTCAACCACGGCACCGGTTGGATCCGCCTCGACCACGTCGTGCCGGCCCGGGGCCTGATCGGATTCCGGACCGAGTTCCTCACCGAGACCCGCGGCACCGGTGTGCTCAACCACACCTTCGAGGGCATGGAGCCCTGGTTCGGGGAGCTGCGGACCCGCCGCACCGGGTCGCTCGTGGCCGACCGCAAGGGCCCCGTCACGGCCTACGCCCTCATCGGCCTGCAGGAGCGGGCACAGATGCTCGTGGGCCCGACCACCGAGGTCTACACGGGCATGGTCGTCGGCGAGAACAGCCGCGCCGAGGACATGGACGTCAACGTCTGCAAGGAGAAGCAGCTCACGAACCATCGTGCCGCTGCCGCCGACGCGACGGTGAAGCTGACCCCGCCGAAGGTGCTGTCGCTCGAGCAGGCGCTCGAGTTCATCGCCGACGACGAGTGTGTCGAGGTGACGCCCGCCCACATCCGGCTCCGCAAGGTCGACATGGACCCGATCGTCCGTGCCCGCCAGGCCAAGGCCCGCAAGAACGCCCGCCTCGCCGAGGCCCAAGCCTGACCCCCCGACCCCCAAATCCCCGCGTCAGGTGATGCTGTGCATCACCTGGGCGCGGGAACTCTGGCAAGCGGTCAGCATCGATCGCGCCCAGGGCTAGGTTCGATCCGCTTCCCCCGCAGATGTCCACCCGAGTCGGGGGAAGTCATGGCGGAAGCGGATCGGGCACTGGAACGGCATGCCCATGCCCACCACGGAGTCATCAGTCGGCGGCAGGCTCGCCTGCACGGACTGAGCAACGCCGCCATACGCGGCAGGCTGAAGCGCGAGATCTGGCACGAGCTCCATCCGAGCGTGTTCATCCTGAACGGCGTCGACCCGAGCTGGAAGTCGCTCGCCATGGCAGGTGCTCTGTCGTGCGACGGTTTGGCCAGTCACTGGACCGCTGGAGCGTTGTGGCGGCTCTTCGGCGTGTCGCCTGGCTGGACTCCGCATGTGGTCGTCCCTCACGGTCGGTTCGTTCGACGTTCCGGAGTCCGAGTTCACGACTACACACAGTTCCACCTCGCCGAGCCCGACACGATCGACGGCATCCCGGTGACCGGCGCCGCGGTGACGATCATGGACCTCGCGCTGCCGCTGGGGCCGGACCGCCTGCTCCAGGTGATCGACGACGCCCGACGTCGGGAACTGGTCGATTGGTCGGCACTGCTCCGCACGTACCGACGCCGAGGGCGACGGGGCCGCAACGGGAGTGCCAACCTTCGTCTGCTGCTCGATCAGCACTTCGGTTCGACCACCTTGCCCGACTCGGGTTTCAATCGACTCGTGGGGCAGGCACTCGTGGCGGCGGGGCTGCCGGCACCCGAGTACGAGGTGTGGGCGTCGCTGCCGGACGGCGCACGGGTGCGATACGACCTCGCTTGGCCGACCTATCGGCTCGCCGTCGAGTTGCATTCGTCCACCTGGCATCTGAACCGATCGGCGTTGAACAACGACGCCCGCAAGGTCGCGCAGGCGGCTCGAGCCGGTGTCACCGTGTTGCCCTTCACCTGGGACCAGTGGAAGGCATCGCCGATGACGGTGATCGACACGATCGCCGAGGTGCTTGCTGAAGTTCCCACCGCTGCGTGATCGTACGGAGCACCCTGCGCGGGGATTTCGTAGGTTCAGCGGAAGTTGCGGGCCATGGTCTCGAGCGGTTGGGTCGAGAGCGTGGGATCGCCGGCGACCTCCGCGCCCGGCGCGGGGTTCGCCCAGGGGGTGGGACCGTGCTGGAGCTTCGGCGCGCCACCCACGGGCAACGGCTCGAACTTGTCGGCGACGATGTTGACCACCGTCTCCTGTTTCTCCACCCGTCCCCGGACGAGCAGCGCCGGGGCCGATCGCACGATCTTGCGATAGCGGCTCCAGCACCCCACCGAGACCACGATGTTCATCAGTCCCGACTCGTCCTCCATCCCGATGAAGGTCGTCCCCGAGGCCGTGGCCGGCCGCTGGCGGTGGGTCACCACCCCGCCCACGAGCACGCGGGAGCCGTGTTCGACCCGGACGAGATCGATGGCCCGGACCACCCCGATCTCTCCCATCGAGTCCCGGAGGAACTTGGTGGGATGCCCGTCGGGAGCGACCCCGGTGGCCCAGAGGTCGGCGAGCGCCTCCTCCCGGTCGTCCATCCCCGGCAGCTGTGGGGCCTCGATCCCGGTGACGATGCCCTCCAGCCGGTCGGCACCCATCTGCGAGACGGCGCCGGCGGTCCACAACGCCTGACGGCGACTGACCCCGAACACGTCGAACGCACCGGCGGTCGAGAGTGCCTCGAGCTGCTCCTTCGTCACCCCGGTGCGGCGGGCCAGATCCTCGATGGAGGTGTAGGGCCGACCCTCGGCGATCGTCTCGGCCAACTCGGTCCCGACACCCCGCACCGAGCCGATGCCGAGCCGCACCGCCCAGCCGTGGTCGCGGCGGGCGGCCTCGATCTCGTCGGCACCGGCGAACTCGATCGGGGTCGGCGGGTGATCGTCGGGCACGGGCGCCAACGTGGCCTCGGCCGCCGAGGCGTTCACACACGGCGACAGGGCCGGCACCCCGTGGCGGCGTGCGTCCTGCACGAGGGAGTGGGGTGAGTAGAAGCCCATCGGCTGGGCATTCAGCAGCGCCGCACAGAACGCGGCCGGGTGGTACAGCTTCAGCCACGACGACGCGTAGACGAGATAGGCGAAGCTGATCGAATGGCTCTCGGGGAAGCCGTAGTTGGCGAACGCGGCGAGCTTGGTCCAGATGCGTTCGATCACGTCGTCGGGCACACCACGCGCCCGGGCGCCCTCGTCGAACAGTGCCCGGAGGGCCTCCATCCGCTCCCGTGAACGTTTCGACCCCATGGCCTGTCGGAGTTGGTCGGCCTCGGAGGGGGTGAACCCGCCGACGTCGATCGCCATCTGCATCAGCTGCTCCTGGAACAGCGGGATGCCGAGGGTCTTCTCGAGCGCCGGTTCGAGCAGCGGATGGAGATAGGTGACCGGCTCCACCCCGTTGCGACGACGGATGTAGGGATGCACCGACCCG
The DNA here is from genome assembly GCA_020630195.1 of Acidimicrobiales bacterium. Lineage (GTDB taxonomy): Bacteria > Actinomycetota > Acidimicrobiia > Acidimicrobiales > SZUA-35 > JAHDBV01. The sequence continues at coordinate 33,275 of JAHDBV010000044.1, read as the reverse complement.
CCCTGGATCGGGCCTGGCCGGATCAGGGCGACCTCCACCACCAGGTCGTAGAAGGTCCGGGGTTTGAGCCGCGGCAGCGTCGCCATCTGGGCCCGGGACTCCACCTGGAACACCCCGACCGAGTCGGCCCGGCACAACATGGCGTAGACGGCGTCGTCCTGCGGGAGGGTGGCGAGATCGACCTCGACGTCGTGGTACTCGGCCACCAGGTCGACACACAGATGCAGGGCGGTGAGCATGCCGAGTCCGAGCAGATCGAACTTCACGAGCCCGGCCGCGGCGCAATCGTCCTTGTCCCACTGGAGCACGGTGCGGTCCTCCATCCGAGCCCACTCCACCGGGCACACCTCGGTGACGGGGCGATCACACATCACCATGCCGCCCGAGTGGATGCCGAGGTGGCGGGGCAGGTGCTCGAACTGCATGGCGAGTTCCACCACGTCGTCGGGCAGCTCGTGGTCGTCGCCCGGGGCCCGGGGTTCGGAGGTCGGCAACGACGTCGGCCCACCACCTTCCGGCACCTCCACCGACACCTGCCCCGGACCGCGCACGGGGTCGACCTGCCGCTTCAGGCCCGACCACCGGTCGATCGACTTCGAGAAGGCGTCCTGCTGACCGGGTGAGTAGCCGAGGGCCTTGGCGGCGTCGCGCACGGCGGAACGGGAGCGGTAGGTGATCACGTTGGCGACCTGGGCGGCATGTCGCCGCCCATGACGCTCGTAGACGTACTGGATCGCCTCCTCCCGCCGCCCCGACTCGATGTCGAGATCGATGTCGGGTGGACCGTCCCGCTCCGGGGACAGGAACCGTTCGAACAACAGGCCGAGGCTCACGGCGTCGGCCTTGGTCACCCCGAGCACGTAACAGACCGCCGAGTTCGCGGCCGAACCCCGACCCTGGCAGTAGATGTCGTGCCGACGGCAGAAGTCGACGATGTCCCACACCACGAGGAAGTAGCCCGGGAACCCGAGGTGCTCGATGAGATCGAGTTCGTGGTCGAGCTGGGTCCACGCCTCGGGCAACCACGGCGACTCGCGGGGCCCGTATCGCTGCACCCCACCCTCCTCGACGAGGCGTCGCAGATACCCCATCTCCGACAACCCGTCGGGGCAGGGGAACGGCGGCAGGTTGGGTGCCACGAGTGACAGATCGAACGCGCACTCCCGCCCGATCTCGGCCGCCCGGGCCACGACGCCGGGATAGCGGGCGAACCGTCGGGCCTGCTCCTCCCCCGACCGCAGATGGGCGCCGGCACCGGCGGGCAACCACCCCTGGATCTCGTCGAGGGATCGACGGGCCCGGACCGCCGCCATGGCCGTCGCCAGTCGGCGATCGGTCGGGCCGGCGTAGTGCACGTTGTTGGTGGCCACGACGTCGAGCTCGAACGCCATCGCCAGTTCGGCCATGGCGTCGTTGCGCACCGTGTCGGCCGGATCACCGTGGTCCCACAACTCGACGGCCACGTTGTGCCGTCCGAATCGGTCGACGAGGGCACCGAGCTCCCGCCGGGCAGCGGCCGGACCCTCCCGAACGAGCGCCCGAGGGACGGCCCCCTTCCGGCAGCCGGTGAGGATCTGCCAGTGCTCGTGTTCACCGGGGCGGAGCCATCGATCGAGGTCGGCCATGGTCATCCGGGGTGCACCCTTCTCCCCCGCCAACTGGGCTTCGGAGATCACCCGGGCCAACGAGGCGTAGCCCTCGGTGCCCCGGGCCAGGACGAGCAGGTGGGTGCCGTCGGGATCGGCCTGGCCCGGCTCGGTGTCGAGCTTGTCGATCGTGAGCTCGGCGCCGAACACCGTGGGCAGGCCCACCGCCCGGGCGGCCTCGGCGAAGCGCACCACCCCGTAGAAGCCGTCGTGATCGGTGATGGCGAGCGCCTCCAATCCGAGCCGGGCCGCTTCGGCCGCGAGCACCTCCGGGTGGGATGCACCGTCGAGGAAGCTGAACGTCGAGTGGCAGTGCAGCTCCGCATAGGGCACTCGACCGGGCACCCGTTCGGTCGAGGTCGGCGCCAGCGGCTGCCGCTTGGCCGACCAGGCCGGCGAGTCGCCGCCATCGGCTCCTTCGCCGTAGCGGCGCGCGTCGGCCGGACGCCGATCCGAGAGCCGCGCCTCGATCTCCGACCAGGGCAGCGGTGGGTTTCCCCATCCCATCACCGCAGCATACGAACACCTGTTCGGTTCGCGCCACGGCCCGGCAGGATCACCCCACGGGTCGCCGGGCGCCCCACGGCTACCCTGCCGCGCCGTGCCATCCCACGCCATCCTCGTCGCCCACTCGGCCAACCGGGTCTACAACGCGGACGCCTCGCGCCTCGGGTTGGCCGAAGCCGCCGCGCTCGCACCGAGCCTCACGGCCGATGTCGAGGATCTCACCGTCGAGACCCTCGGCGACGTCGAGTACCTCACCTTCACCACCGCGGACGACCTGGCCGACGACGACCTGCGCCGCCTCGCCGACCTGTCGACCACCCGGGCGATCTTCCGGCGGGCCGACGACGGCGGCCTCCATCCCCGACCGCTCCCCCGCACCGCCGAACACGGCGACGATCTCGTCACCATCCAGCGCTACAAGGGCAAGACGAACGAGCAGTTCACCCACCTGCTCGTGAACGTCACCGTGGCGGCCTCCGAGGCCGCCCGACGCCGCGAGGCGAAGCAGGAGCGTGTCCGCCTGCTCGACCCCGTGGCCGGGCGTGGCTCCACCCTCAACCGCGGCCTCGTGTACGGCTTCGACGTGGCGGGCATCGAACACGACGCCCGGGCCGTCAACGACTACCGCGTGTTCCTCTCGACCTACCTCAAGGACCACCGGGTCAAGCACCGGATCGACCGGGAACGGATCCGCAACGGCGAACTGGCCGGGACCGACCGCTTCGCGGCCACCCTGAAGTCGGGCCAACGGCTCGGGGTCGTGGGCGGCGACGCCACCCTGGCCCCCGTCATGTTCCCGGGGTACAAGTTCGACGTCCTCGTCGGCGACCTGCCCTATGGCGTGCAGCACCGGGCCACCACGGGTGGCGGTCCGCCCCGCGGTGCCGACGAGCTGCTCGAGGCCTCGCTCGAGGCCTGGCGACGGGTGCTGCTGAAGGGCGGCACGATCGGCCTCTCGTGGAACGTGCGCACCCTGCCCCGGGTCGGGATGCTCGAACTGCTCGAGGCTCACGGGTTCGAACCGGTCGACCATCCGCACTCGTTCGAGCACGTGGTCGACCGGTCGATCACCCGGGATCTGGTGGTCGCCCGCCGCTAGACGGGCCGACCCGATGTCCCCGGACGGGGATGATCAGCTGGCGGCACCCTTGCCGGAACCGACGAGCGTGTCGGCCTCGTACGGGATCAGCAGGCAGACGATCTCGCGGTCGTCGCCGAGGTTCCACGAGTCCTCGGTCGGGATGAGCCACGAGATGTCGTAGGTCTGGGAGGTGGAGTAGTCGATGCCGACGTAGCCCTCGAACGCTCCGAGGCAGCCGTCGGTCGCGTCCGCGGTCAGGGCGTCACCGCCCGGGAACTCCGCCGCCGTGGAGTCGAACAGGTGGTACACCTCCGACTCGTGGGGTTCGGCGCAGGGCACACCCTCGAAGCCACTCACCTCGCCGACGGTGCCGCCGTTGAGGCAGTCGCCGACGGAGAGCACGAAGGCGCCGAGATCGCCGCTCTCGGTGATCTCACCGGTGGCCTCGTCTCGTTCGGTGTTGTCGGTTTCCCCTTCGTTGCCACAGGCGCTCGCGAGGAGTGCGAGCAGGGCGACGAGGGCGATTCGTCGGAGTGCAGTCATGACGTCATGATCGGCAGCGGGTCTGGAGTCTTCATTCCAGAATCATGGTCGACCCGTGATCGAGGTGTGCCCGCCAGGCCGACCGAACCCGCGGATCAGGTGCCGTCGTCGGACAGCACGACCCCCAGCCGGTCGGCCAGCACCGCCGCCTGACCGGGCCCGATGCCGTGCCGTCGCCACCGATCCGGTGTCGTCCCGGCCAGGAATCGCCCGAGCTCGACACCTCGCGCCGCCAGCACGGGCGCGAGGTCGACGTGTTGGATCCGGATGGTGAACAGGGCCCACTCGATCCCGTCGTCGGACGGCACGGCCGACAGGGTCTGACGTTCGCTGCGGAGCCAGAGATCGGTGTCGAGCCGCTCGTCGGGCACCACGGCCTCGTGGTCGGGGCGCTCGGGCTGGAACCAGCGGTCATTCGCGTGCAGGAACCAGTTGCGCCGCCACACGACCCGATCACCGAGGCGATCGAGCAACGACTCGACCCGCTCGTGGAGCACCTGTTCGTAGCCGGGCACGGGTGCGTGGACCTCGAGCAGGGGGCGGCCCACCTTCTCCGCCAGCCGCCACGAGCTCGGGAAACACAGGACCGCCCCCGCCAGCAGCCACCCCTCGGCGCCACGGCGGAGCACACAGAGGTCTTCCACGACGCCGGTCCCGGCCTCGACGAGTGGATGATCGGCCCCCGTCGACACCCGCCCGAGCACCCGCCGTGCGACGGCGGCGCCGACGTGTTCGGGGACACCGTCGACGTCGACCACCTCGGTGCGTCGCGTGGCGACGAGCTCACGCCGGTGGGCGAGCAGCCCGTCGTCGTCCTCCGCCGGATCGGGGGCGAGCAGCCAGGGGCGTCCGGCGAGACGGCGGGTGCCCATCGACGGAGCCGACGACGCGGGGTCGAGGTCGATCTCGTGGACCCAACCCGGGCAACGGGGGGTTCCGGCGACGACCATCCGCCCATGGTCGCCCAGCCGTGGCACCCGAGTCGACCGATGCCCACGGATCGGTCAGACTCCCCGCACGCTTCCGATGCAAGGGGGACCCATGAAGGCAGCGGTACTGAACTCCATTCCCGGCCGGCTCGAGATCGAGGACGTGCAACTCGACGATCCCGGCCCCATGGAGGTGTTGATCACCACCAAGGCCGCCGGGTTGTGCCACTCCGACCTCCACTTCATGGAGGGCACCTACCCCCATCCGTGCCCCACCGTGCTCGGCCACGAGTCGGCGGGTGTGGTGGAAGCGGTCGGCCCCGGTGTCACCCATGTCGAGCCGGGCGACCACGTGATCACCTGCCTCTCGGCGTTCTGCGGCACCTGCGGCATGTGCACGAACGGCAACCTGTCGCTGTGTGAGCGCAAGCGCACCGACCTCGTGCGCCAGCCCGGGCAGGGCAGCCGGATCCGCCGCGAGGGCGAAGACGTCAACCAGTTCCTCCACCTGTCGTCGTTCGCCGAGCAGATGCTCGTCCACGAGCACGCACTGGTGAAGATCCGCAAGGACATGCCACTCGACAAGGCCGCGCTGATCGGGTGCGGTGTCACGACCGGGCTGGGTGCGGTGTTCCGGACGGCCGGCGTCGAGCCCGGTTCGTCCGTGGCCGTGATCGGCTGCGGAGGCATCGGCCTCTCGGCGATCCAGGGCGCCCGCATCGCCGGCGCCAACAAGATCATCGCGATCGACATGAACCCCGGGAAGCTCGAGCTGGCCCAGCAGATGGGCGCCACCCACGTGGTCGACGCGTCCGCCGCCGACGCGGTGGCCGAGGTGAAGCAGCTCACCGAGGGCGGGGTGAACTACTCCTTCGAGGCCGTCGGCCTGCCCGTGACGGCTCGCCAGGCATTCGAGATGCTCCGCCCCCGTGGGCAGGCCACGGTGATCGGCCTCATCCCCGTGGGCGCCGAGGTGACGATCACCGGCGTCGATCTGCTCGACGAGAAGATCCTCACCGGGTCGAACATGGGCTCGAACCAGTTCCGGGTCGACATGCCCCGCTTCATCGACATGTACCTCGACGGTCGACTCCTCCTCGACGAGATGGTGAGCCAGCACATCGAACTCGAGGACATCAACGAGGGCTTCGAGGCCATGAAGGCGGGCACCGTCGCCCGCTCGGTCATCATGTTCGACTGAACGACCCCGGCTCAGTCGTACCGGGCCTCCACCGCCCACCGGCGGTGTTCGATCACGAGCAGGCACGCCGTGCCGTCGGCCAGCTCCACCTGGAGTCGGGCCCGACGGCGGTGCCGCAGCGGATCCCACCAACGTTCGTCGGCGGGCCACGGCCCGACCCAGCCGTCGATCCCGATCCGCCAACCGTGGCCGACCACCCGCACGGGTTCGGCCGACAGCTCACCGCGCCCGTTCACCCCGACGGGTTCGTCGAGCACATCGAGCACCTCCACGGGTTCGGGATCGGGCAGCACCTCCATCGGCAGCGGTGAGGGCACCGACCCCGGCCAGGGTTCCCCCACCCACCCCGACTCGGCCGCCGGGCGGGGTTCGGCCAGGTCGACCGCTGCGGCCGGGACGAGTTCGATCCGTTCGTCCGGGCCGCGGCCACCCCGCCACTCCGGCACGGTGACGGCATCGGGGCCGAGCAGACCCTGGAGCCGGGCGACGGCCCGACCGACCTGTTCGCCCTTGTCGCTCCGGCCGCCCCAGAACCCGAGCTGACGTCCGGTGGCCGGAACGACCTGGTCGGGGATGAGGTGGAGCCGGGTGATGGCGCCCGGGCCGGCGTCGAGGGTGGGGTCCTGTGCATCACCGTCCGATCCGTCGGCGAAGGGGCGCACGATGGAGCCGTCGGGGCGACGACGGGTGTCGACCCGACGCTGGTGGAGCCATCCGTCGAGTTGCCAGCGGGCCCGATCGGCCACGGCCGACGACGACAACGCCCCCTCGTGGCGCCACATCCGCCGATGCACCTCACCACCGGCGTTCTCGGCTTCCACCGCGAGACGCACACAGGCGAGACCACGACGACCGAGCATCAGGTCGAGTTCGTCGGCGAGGGCCTTCGCCGCGAACGCACACCGGTCGAGCCGGTCGGCGGCCGGTTCGAACTCCCAGCTGACGGCGAGGTCGGGTGCCGGCCGCCGCAGATCGGGCGGGTGGGCGTCCTCTCCCCGGGCGAGGCGATGGGCGAGCACCCCCTCCTCTCCGAACCGGCCGATCACGTCGGCGGTGGACAACGCGGCGAAGGCGCCGAGCGTGCGCAGACCCAGCCGTCCGAGCACGTCGCACAATTCGGGCCGTTCGAGTTCGTGCACGTCGAGTCCGGCCAGGAACGCCGGACTCCCACCGGGCTCGACGATGGCGGCTCCGGCGAGGGCACGGGGATGGCGCGAGGCCAGCGCGGCGGCGAAGGCACCGTCGGCGATGCCGAGCCCGAGTGCGGCTCGGCCGTCGAGCACCGGTTCGACGAGGTCACGCACCCGGTCGGCCACGGCGGTGTCGCCACCGAAGTAGCGGGACGGTCCCCGGGTCGGGAACCCGAGGAGGCCGGGGGCGTTGACCTCCACGGCCGGGGTCAGGTCCTCGAGCGCCGCGGCCACCGGTTCGAACCGGCGGGCCTCCCGTTCGATGTCCCGTTCGATCACGGCCACGTCGGGGCAGCGGGACTGGGCCTCCCGTCGGCGGTGTCCGATCGCCACCCCCTCCTCCCGGGCCGCCGGTGAGGCCGCCACGACCCGGTTGGCCCGCACGACCACCACCGGTTCGTCGAGCGGGATCCCCGTCACCACCACCGGCCAGTCGGGAACCCGGACCGCCAGCGTCCGGAGCCCCGTCACGAGCCCGTGGCGACCGGCGTGGTCGACCGGCGACGGGAGAGATCGAAGGTCCGGATCTCGGCACCGACGGCTTCGAGCCCACCCGACGGACCGGGCAACAACACCTCGACCTCACGTTGGCGTGCGGCGGCTCGGCGCCCCTGGGCGGCGACACGCATCCGCCGTTGCCGCAGCCGGCCGTGGCCGCGGCCGAGTCCTTCCCAGCTGCCGGGGTGGCAGTCGAGTCGGAGGTCGACCGCCTGGGGCCACCGGCGGGCGTCGCCGAGCTGGAACACCACACCGTCACGTTCTCGGGCACGTGCCACCAGACGGCGGGCATCCCGACGACTCACCGGGCGGTCGGGGGCGACGATCACCACGTCGACGGCGTCGATCAGGGTCGACAGCACCACACCCCACCGATCGGACCCGGGCGGCTCGACCACCACCACACGATCGAGCGGGAGGCCGAGCTCGCTCGCCGCGGCGAGGTTGAACCCGCCCACACCGACCACGGCGATCCACCCCTCGGCGTCGACCACCGACGCCGCGGTGACGGCCACGAGCGACGCCGCACCGGGGCCATCGAACCCGACCGTCCAGCCGGGCTGGAGGCCACCGTCGGGGAAGACCGGACGCAATGGCTCCGGGACCGGGCGGCGACGTTCGACGGCCAGGGTGACCGGGGCCACGCGTTCGATGAGCTCGGCCAGTTCGGCCCGGGTCGCCATCCCGCCATAATCGAACAGGTGTTCGCCGCGCGTCAACCCCCGATCGGGCCGGGCACCGACCCACGGGAACGGTCAGTCGTCGAGCACCTCGACCGGCGGAACACCACCGTCGTGGGCCGCGGCGGGCACCACTCGACGGACCTCGACCCCGAGGTGGGCGACGGCGGCCGCCACGGCCTCCGGGCCGCCCGCCGGGATCAGACCGACCACCGCACCACCCGATCCGGTGAAGGTCGCCGGGATGCCCGCCGCCAGAAGGGCGTCGATCGGTTCGAGCTGAGCGGGCTCCACCGGCGCGAGCGTGCGCCGCACGGCCATGTTCTCCGCGACGAGCTCGCCGAACCGGTCGTGGGCGCCCCAACGAAGCGCGGCACGCCCCTCACCGACGAGGGCGGCGAGTCGGCGCAGGCCACGCCGGACCTCGGGGTCGCCGGCGTCGAACGCGGCACGCAGGTGACGGTGGTAGGTCCCCGAGGGCGCGGCGCCGTCCCGGTACCACCCGAGGAACAACGGAGGCAACGACTCGGGATCGACGGGTTCGTCGGTCCCGTGGTGCACCCCATAGCGGGCGTCACCCCGCAGATCGGAGAAGTCCATGGCCACCGCACCGCCACGGCACTGGATCACCCGGTCCTGGAGGCCCGCGGTGATCCCGAGCCGACCCGTCTCCACCCCGAGCGCGATCGGCGGCAACGCGTGGGCGGGCCACTCGAGCCCCGCGTGGCGACCGAGCACCGACAACGCGGCGAGCACCAACGCGGACGATCCGGCGAGACCCACACCCCGGGGGATGTCGGTCTCGTAGGACAGGTGGAACCCGCCGGGACGGCGACGGCCGAGGTCGTCGGCGACGTCACAGACGGTGCGAACGGTGGCCGTGAGCAGCTGCACCCCCGTCCCCAACCCGTCTCGGTCCACGCGCTCGACGAGCTGGTCGATGCCCGCCCATCGGGGCACGTCCTCGGCCCCGGGTTCGATCGCGACACCGTGATCGGGGCGCAGGTCGACCGTGGCACCCATGCCCTCGACCGCGACGGCGAGCGTCTTGCCGCCGTAGCCGTCCGATGGATTGCCGAGCAGCCCGACGCGGGCGGGGACCCGGCAGCGGAACCCCGGGCTCAGGCGAAGTCCTCGGGGACCGGCACGCGGACACCCGGCTTGTAGTGGATGTAGAGATCCCGCAGCAGGTCGGCCAGGCCCGAGGAATCCGCACCCTGGTCGAGGGTGACGGTGATCGTCTGGGCGTAGACGTGGACCTTGCTCACCTTGCCGGTGTCGAACAACAGCCGGGCGATGGCATCGGGCGGACGGTCACCGACCACCTCGGTGTCGACGACGTACCGCTCGTGGCCCATGCCGGTGAAGTTCCGGTTGGTCTCGAAACGGACGACTCCGTGCCGCGACGACGGCGACTCCACGACGGTGACTGGCTCTCCCATACGGGGGCCGAGGCTAGCGGCGGTGGCCGGTCTCCGGCGAGACGCGTCCCACGGCCACGACGCTCAGGAGCTGGCCGCCACCGCCCGCCGTGCCCACCACGCCGTCGCGATCGACACGAGCGCCAACACCGTGTGCACGGCGATGAACCCGGCCGAGTGGTCTGCCGTGGCGATCTGCACCCCACGGACCACCCACACCCCGGTCGCGACGACGGCGAGGATCGTGACGACCCCGAGGGTCGGACGGGGTGCGCCGCCGCTGAGTCGACGGCCGATCACCACGACCGCGAGGACACAGAACACGATCGAGAGCACCCACGACACCGGGGCGTCCTCACCGTCGCGGATCAGGTTGCGCAGCCGGCCACCCCAGACGAAGAGCGTCCAACCCACGGCGACGGCCAGCGCGAGATCGGCACGACGCCGGCCGGTGTCGACGACGGGCGCGTCCACGACCCCGGTCATCAGAAGAGCTGCTCCTGGCCGCCGGGGGTGACCCGCGGTTGGGCGGTCCAGGGATTCGAGTCCATGAAGGCCCACGACCGTCGGTGGATCGAGGTGGCGCCGTAGCCCACGAGGGCGGTCTGGTGCCGCGGGCAGGGGTAGCCCTTGTTGTCCTCGAAGGCGTAGGCCGGGAAGTGCTCGGCCTCGGCCGCCATGATCCGATCCCTCGTCACCTTGGCCAGGATCGACGCCGCCGCGATCGAGACCGAGCGGGCGTCGCCCTTCACGAGTGTGCGGGTCCGCCGGTGGCCGACGAAGTCCCAGTTCCCGTCGACGAGCACCGCGTCGATGTCGAACTCCAGGGCGTCGAGCGCGCGGCGGGTGGCGAGGCGTTGCGCGGCGGACATGCCGAGCCGATCGCATTCCTCGGGCCAGGCGTGGCCGATGGCCCAGCCGTCGACCCATTCGACGATGCGGTCGAACATCGACTCGCGTTCGTCCTGGGTCAGCTGCTTGGAGTCGCGCAGCTTGTAGATCCGGCGATCCCGGGGGACCACGACCGCACCCACGGTCAGCGGCCCCGCCCAGGCGCCGCGGCCCACCTCGTCGACACCCACCACGATCTCGGCGCCGTCGTCCCACAACGCCCGCTCCTCGGCGAGCCCGGGCGAGCGCTTCTTGAGCGCTGCACGCAGCGGCTTGACGGTGGTGGGCACGGCTGGGAGGTTAGGTCGTGCGGGCATCTTCATCGGGGTCGGCGGCGATCTCCCTCTGATTCGGGGAGGACCTTCCGCCCCTTCAGGGGCCGGACATGTCGATGTCCCCGTTCGCGTCCCGGAAACCGCCTAGATTCCACAGTTCCCGCCGATTCTCTTGGAGCGTCCATGTCTCTCCGCTCACTTCTCCGCTTCGCACCCGTCGCCGCCGCGCTGATGGTGCTGGGGCTGATCACCACCTCGACGGCGTCGGCACAGACGCTGCTGTCGGAGGGCACCTCCAACGACTTCACGGTGCTCCCGCCCGAGCCGAACTGCGGCGATCCGATTCCGGTCTCGGTCCTCACCGGCGACGACGACAACAGCCTCTCGCCACCCCGCTATGGCATCGGCGGCGGCATGGTGCCCCAGGGCGAGGTCTCGGTCGACCTCCCGCCCGGCGTCTACCGGGTCGAGTCGGTGACCGTCGACCGGTATGCGATCCGGGCCACCACCGGGCTCCAGGCCCACGAGCAGGTGCGCCTCCGCTTCTTCTCCGGCGCCACCGAGCAGGACGTCACGCCCTACACCGCCGACCTCCAGGACGGCTTCGAAGCGGCGTGGGCCATCACCGATCTCGGCACGGTGAACCTCCCCGACGGCGCCGACCGGATCGTGATCGAGCACTACGGCCTCGACAACCCGGTCGTCTCCCCCGAGTCGCTGAAGGTCTCCTCGATCTGCGCCGTGCTCGACTCCTCGGTCGCGCCGACCACGGTCGTGAGCCCGTGCGCCGATGACGACGGTGACGACGACGGCATCGTCTCGGCCAACGACGTCGACGA
>JAHDBV010000044.1:19574-21474 GCA_020630195.1 Acidimicrobiales bacterium | reverse complement strand
GGCCCCTGCGCCGACAACGACGGTGACGACGACGGCATCCCGGCCGGCGAGGACGCCGACGATCCCTGCGGCACCACCACCACGGCCCCGCCCGTGACCGCCGCCCCGACCACGACCCCGCCGACCGTCGCACCGACGACCATCCAGCGCGAGACGACCACCACCACGGTGGCCGAGACCACCACCGAGACCACGCCGCCGGCGACGGTGCTCGACGAAGAGGTCGGTCGCCTCCCGGTCACGGGGTCCGAGACCGTGCCGCTCGTGTGGTTCGGTTCGATCCTCGCCGCCGTCGGCGTGCTGCTGGCGGTCGTCGCCCGCCGCCGAGAGCTGGTCTGATCCGCCTCAGCTGAAGCTGTCACCGGCAGCGGGCGGGCGCTCCGGCGCCTCCCGCTGACCGGACAGCAGCGTTTCCCCACGCCCCTCGGTCGTCGACCAGGTGGCGTCGAGCGCCGAGCACCGCAGCGTGACCGGACCGCTCGAGCGGAGGTCCCACAGCAGGGCCGGCCGCTCACCGTGCCACCGGATGGCATAGGAGAGCGGACCGAACACCGTCGGCAGGTCGATGACCTCGGTGTTGCCACCTCGCCAGGCACCACGATGCCCGGGGAGCAGGTCGAGCGCCGCGGTCGCACCGACGCCGCGCTCGGTGACGAGGGTGGCCCGGACGTCCCGCCAGGCGGCCAGCGCGAGTTCGGGGTCGTCGGTGGGCCCGAACCGACCGGATTCGCCGCGATCGGCGAGGTGTCCGGCGAGATCGGCGGGTGCGGGCCCGTCGGTGTCGTCGAGGAGTTCGGCGGCTTCGTCGATCCGCCCGGAGGTGTGGGCGAGTCGGGCGACGGCGTTGCGGGCGCGGCGGCGGAGCTCGGGGTCGACCCGACGGCGATCGACACCACCGAGATAGCCGACGGCCGCTTCGAGCAGGAGCTCGGTGCGGTCGGGCCCGAGCTCGGCGGCGGCGGCGAGCAGCGCGAGGGACTCCAACACCTCGACGGCGAGCGCTCGATCCCGGATCGGCTCCGGTCGGGCCAGCGCATGGAGCAGGTGATCGTGGACGAGGCGGTGATGGCCGAGCGCGACGAGGGGCCACCACGACGCCGCGTCGGTGGGGCGGGCCGAGCGGTCGAGCAGGAGTCGGGCGTGAGCGGCTTCGGCGAGGCCGGTCACCGCATCGTCGGCGAAGCGTCGCGCCCCGGCCCCGCTCAACACGGCGTCCCACCCGTCGGACACGTCGGTGGCCGAGGGCAGACGGGTGACGCCCTCGGTGTCGGGCGTGAGCGCCACCCGGATGGTGGCCGTGTGCGGCAGGGGGAAGACGAGAACGGCATGGGCGTCGGCACCGGCCGCGTCGTCGAGGGAGGCCCGCACGACGCGACCGTTCGTCACGTCGGTGGCCGGGTCGGTCGTGGTGATCGAGCGTTCGACGGGGGCACGCTCGGCGTGGAGGCGGTATTCCCCCACCCGGACGTCGGCCCCGTCGAATGCGAGGTCGAGCGTGCCCGGTGTCCCGTCGAGCTCGACGGGACGGAGGGCGAAGGCGACGGCGATCGCACTGGAGGTCGTGTTCTCGACCTCCATCACCACCGCACCACGTCCACCGTCGGTGGCGCCGGCCACCCGGGCGATGATGTCACCGCCGGGCACACGCACGGAGGTCACGACCACCGGACCACCACCCGTGCGGTCCTGACGGACCGCGGCCTCGACCGCAGGCACGTGCCAGCGGTCCTGCGCGCCGATCCACCAGTCGAGGGTCCACGCCGCACCGTCGAGCTGGACGGCACCGGCGTCGTCGACCTCGGCCACCACGCCGGTGTCGAGGGTGCCGAGTGCGGTGCGACCCGTGCCGGGACGAACGACCGAGCGCGGTCCGAACTGCGTCATGCCGTCACGCTATTGG
>JAHDBV010000044.1:3073-19474 GCA_020630195.1 Acidimicrobiales bacterium | reverse complement strand
ACGACCTGGTCCATCTCCTCGAGGATGTCGCCGATGGGGCGGCCCGCCCCGAGCGCACGACCGACGGTGCCGTTGCGCGACTGCGGCGAGATGCACGTGGCGAGCAGGTCGCCCATGCCGGCGAGACCGGCGAGGGTCATGGCCTCGCCGCCGAGGGCAGTGCCGAGTTCGATGAGTTCGGCGAGCCCCCGGGTGATGACGGCCGAGCGGGCGTTGTCGCCGAGGCCCATGCCCTCGCAGGAGCCGGCGGCGAGGGCGTAGACGTTCTTGAGCGCACCACCGAGCTCACAGCCGATCACGTCGTGGTGGAGGAACACCCGGAACGTCGGGGTGGTGAAGATGGCCTGGAGTCGCTCGGCGATGTTGAGCTCCGACAGCGCGATCACGGCACCCGCGGGCTGGCCGGCGAGGATCTCCTTGGCCAGGTTCGGCCCGGTGAGCACGCCACGCGGACGGTCCGGCAGCTCCTGTTCGATGATCTGGGTCATCCGCAGATGGGTCCCTTCCTCGAACCCCTTCGCCAGGCTCACCACCGGCACCCACGGCCGGATCGACTCGGCGACGATCTTGGCCGTGGCCCGGAACGCACCGGTCGGCACACCCATCACGAGCAGATCGGTGTCGGCCACGGCGGCGGCGAGGTCGGTAGTGGCCTTCAGATCCGGATGCAGCTCGAAGCCGTCGAGGTAGCGGGGGTTGCGGTGCTCGTCGTTGATGGCGGCGACCACCGCCGGGTCGCGTGCCCACACGGTGGTCGGGGTGTTGTGGGCCGCCAGATGGGCCACCGTGGTCCCCCACGATCCGCCACCCAACACGGTCACTCGGAGATCAGCCATGCGGCGACCGTAGCTCTCGTCGACCGAACGCACCGGCGGGGCGGCGGGTGACGACACCCGAGCGTTAGGGTGCGCGTCGTGCGGTCGAAAGCCACCCCGGTGCTCGTTCCCGTCAAGGCGTTCGACCTCGCCAAGGGGCGTCTCGCCGAGGCGGTGCCACCCGAGGACCGCGCCCGCCTGGCCGAGGCGATGGCGACCCGGGTCGTCCGGGCCGCCGCGCCACTCCCGGTGTGGGTGATCTGCGACGATCCGGCCGTGGCCCGCTGGGCGGTGCGTGAGGGCGTGCACCTGTTGTGGCGGGCCGCCGCCGGGTTGAATCACGCCGTCGAACAGGGTCGGGCCTTCGCCCGCACGCTCGGCGCCCGGGAGATCATCATCGCCCACGCCGACCTCCCCCGGGCCGAGGATCTCACCTTCCTGCTGGATGCCCCAGAGCCGTCGGTGATCATCACCGACCGCGAGGGTGACGGGACGAACGTCTGGATGCTGCCGACGGGGCCCGGGATCGAGTTCGCCTACGGACCGGGCTCGGCCGATCGCCACGCCGGACTCGCCGCGGCCGTCGGTGTCGAGGTGGCGATCCGCCATCATCCGGACCTGAGCTGGGACATCGACGATCCGGACGATCTCGCCGGGCTGCCCGACGATCTCCTGCCCCTCGCCGACCCCGACCGTCGAACGGAGTGACCCCGTCATGACCGAAGCCCAGAACCCCCTCACCCCGTCGCCCGTGTCGCTCCCGCCGGGGTTCAGCACCGATCTCGAGGTGCCCGCACGTGCACTCGCCGTCGGCGCGCATCCCGACGACGTCGACTTCTTCGCCGGGGCGACCCTCGCCAAGTGGGCGGCCGCCGGGTGTGAGGTGTCGGTCTGTGTCTGCACCGACGGCTCGAAGGGCACCTGGGATCCCGATGCCGACGAGGTGGAACTCGTCGCCAGCCGTCAGCGCGAGCAGCGGGCAGCGGCCGCGGCGCTCGGCGCCACGGGGTCGGTGGTGTTCCTCGGGCACGTCGACGGCGAGCTCGCGTCCGGCATGGACGAGCGGGCCCAGCTGGCGAAGGTGATCCGTGAGCTGCGGCCGAACGTGGTGCTCGGCCACGATCCGTGGAGGCGCTACCGGCTCCATCCCGACCACCGCAACGCCGGGTTCCTCGTCACCGACGGCATCGTCGCGGCGCGGGATCCGAAGTTCTTCCCCGATCAGGGCGTGGCCCACCACCGCCCCGATCGGCTGCTGCTGTGGGAGGCCGACGCCCCGGATCACGCCGAGAACGCCGAAGGCTGGTTCGACGCGAAGTACGCGGCCTTGCTCGCCCACGAATCGCAGTTCGAGTCGACCATGAAGTCGGGCGACGACCCCGACCTCAGCAGCTTCCGGGCTCGTGTCCGGTCGAAGTTGACGGTCGCCGGCGAGGCGGCCGGCATGGTCGAAGCCGAGCTGTTCAAGCTCATCGACGACCTCTGAGCCGCCGCGACCGCGGCGGTTGTGATCAGCCGAGTCGGGGGCGGACGGGTTCGGTCGCCACGGTCATGCCGAGCCGCCCGAGCAGTTCGCCGTCGGCGTCGTCGCCGGCGTTGTCGGCGGTGAGGAGCTTGTCGCCGAGGAAGATCGAGTTCGCACCGGCCTGGAAACAGAGCGCCTGGAGCTCGTCGCTCATGGCGGCCCGTCCGGCGGAGAGCCGCACGACGGTGGTCGGCATCAGCACCCGGGCGGCCGCGATGGTGCGGACGAGTTCGAGACCGTCGAGATCGTCGACCTCGGCGAGCGGGGTGCCGGGCACCTTGATCAGGAGGTTGATCGGCACCGACTCGGGGTGGGGCTCGAGCGTGGCGAGCTCGACGAGCAACCCCGCCCGGTCCCGGCGGCTCTCGCCCATCCCGACGATGCCGCCGGTGCAGAGCCGGAGGCCCGCGTCGCGGCAGTGTTCGAGGGTCTCGAGTCGGTCGGCATAGGTCCGGGTGGTGATGATCTCGCCGTAGAACTCGGGTGAGGTGTCGAGGTTGTGGTTGTAGAAGTCGAGACCGACCTCGGCGAGGCGCTCGGCCTGGGGGCCGGTGAGCATTCCGAGGGTCACGCACGTCTCCATGCCGAGGGCGCCGACGGCGTCGACGGTCTCCGCCACCGACTCGAGCTGGCGGTCGTTGGGGGCCCGCCAGGCGGCACCCATGCAGAAGCGGGTGGCGCCGTTGGCCTTCGCCGCCCGGGCCTGCTCGACGATGACGGCGGTGTCGAGCAGCGGCTCCGGTGTGAGCCCGGTGAGGTGCACGGCCGACTGGGGGCAGTAGGCGCAGTCCTCGGGGCACGCACCGGTCTTGATCGAGGACAGGATCGCCCCTTCGATCACGGTCGGCTCGAAGTGAGCCCGGTGTGTGGTCTGGGCGAGGTGCAGGAGGTCGGCGAAGGGCTGGGCCAGGACGGCCTCCACCTCCTCGACCGACCAGTCGTGGCGGACCTGGGGGGTGGCGGTGACGACCATGCGCCGGATGATGGCGCGTCCCGCCGGGGGTTCGGGTGTGGTGTCGGTCACGTGCGAGGATCCACGCATGCTCGACGACGGGGTCTACGACGTGTTCGTGGTGGCGGCCGATCCGGCCGATGGTGAGGTGGCGCTGTCGTTGACCATCACGAGCGGCGAGCAGAAGAGTGAGGTCGTCGAACTCCGCCGCCCCGGCTCGATGATGGACGCCGTGCGCTGGCTCGGCCTGCCGGGCGAATTGACCGTGCGCGACGGGGCACCCGCGCTCCGCCTCGAGACGTGACCCGGGTCGTCGCCGGCGTCGACGGCTGTCCGGGCGGCTGGGCGGTGGCCCGCTGGACGGGTGAGGAGCTCGCCCTCGAGCGGGTCGACCACCTCGCCGGTGTCGTCGCCGACGTCCGGTCCGGGCTCCTGGCCATGGTCGCGATCGACATGCCGATGGGGTTGCTCGACTCGGATCGACGGAGCGGCGACGGTGAGCTGCGCCGCCGCCTCGGACCGCGGCGGGCATCGATGTTCCCGCCACCGATCCGGGCGGTGCTCGATGCCGGCGACTACGACGAGGCGAAGGCGATCTCCCGGGCGACGTGTGGCCGGGCGCCCTCCATCCAGGCCTGGAACCTCGTGCCGAAGATCGCTGAGCTCGACAGGATGCTCACCCCGGACGACCAGATGGCGGTGATCGAAGGCCACCCCGAGCTGGCGTTCGCCCGGCTCGGCGACGGCCCCTGCCCGGCGTCGAAGTCGACACCCGACGGGCGGGCCGAGCGCCTCGACCGCTGCCGACGACGCTTCGGTGCCGCCCGGGTCGACGCCGTGCTCGCGACGCGCTCGATGCCGATCGTGGACGCACTCGACGCGTTGGTGTTGTGCGATCTCGCCGAACGGGTGCTCGACGGTGATGCCGAAGCGGTGGGGTGGCAGCGGGATCGGCGCGGCCTGCGGGCCACGGTCTGGGTCTGAGGCGCCGGCTCAGAGCCCGCGGATCGGCAGGCCCGCGGAGGTGTAGCAGGCGTCGATCGCCCGCATCGTGGCGATGGCGTCCTCCCCGCCGGTCGGGCAGGGGGTGCCGTCGAGCACGGCGGCCACGAACGCCTCCATCTGGTGGTGGTAGGTGGTCACCCCGGCGACCTGCTCCGAACGGGTCTCCCCGCCGATGGCCGAGATGACCTCGTGGCCGAACTGGGGCGCCAGCGGGTTCACGACGCGGAACGTCCCGTCGGGCCCGTCGACCTCGAGATACGACTCCCGGGGCGCGTCGGCCGTCATCGCGGTGTGGAGCTCGGCGACGAGGCCGTCGCCGAAGTCGAACCGCATCCGGGTGTCGACGTCGACCCGTTCCCGGCCCGGTGTGGTGTCGGGCACCATCGTCGCCTCGATGTCGACCGGCTCCCGACCGGCGACGTGGCGAGCCCACTGCACCGGGTAACAGCCGAGGTCCATCAGGGCGCCGCCGGAGAGCTCGTAGGTGCGACGTACCTCGTCGTCCTCCCGGATCGGCACGGTGAACGCCGAGCGGATGGCGGTGGGTCCGCCGATCGCGTCGACGAGTTCGGTGATCCGGTCGGCGAGGGGGTGATAGCGCCAGTGGAAGGCCTCGACGAGCACCCGGTCGGCGGCGTGGCCGGCGGCGACCATCTCGGCGGCCTCGTCGGCGTTGGAGGCGAACGGCTTCTCACAGAGCACGTGCTTGCCGGCCTCGAGGGCGGCGATCGTCCAGCGGTGGTGGAGCGAGATCGGCAGCGGATTGAACACGGCGTCGATCCCGTCGAGCCCGACGAGCGTCTCGTAGTCGTCGACGACCATCTCGATGCCGTGCTCGGCGGCGTGGGCCTCGGCCCGTGACCGGTCGCGGGCGGCGATGGCCACCAGCTCCACGCGATCGACCGAGGCGACGGGGGCATAGAGGGCGTTGGTCGAGATGTTGGCCGCACCCAACACGCCGAGGCGGAGCACACGATCGTCGGTCATCAGGAGGTCCCTTCGTCCGCCGACGGTTCGGTGTCCGTCAGCCACGTCCGCAGCCTGGCAGCGATCTCGGCCGCCTGCTCGTCACCGTCGTACTTCGTCCGGGGCCAGAAGAAGCCCCGCAGTCCGTCTCCCTTGGTGCGGGGCACGACGTGCACGTGGAGATGCGGCACGCTCTGCGACACCCGGTTGTTCATGGCCACGAAGCTGCCCTGCGCGCCGAGCACGGCCTCCACCGCCGCGGCGATGCGCCGGGCCCGCCCGAACAGCGGCTCGATCGCCTCGACGGGCAGGTCGGTCAGTGTCTCGACATGGTGTCGGGGGATGACGAGGGTGTGCCCGTGGAACAGCGGCGTGGTGTCGAGGAACGCCATCGTGTGCTCGTCGCTCCACACGACATGGGCGGGCGCCTCGCCCGTCTCGATGCGACAGAAGACACAGCTCACACCGCCGAGCTTCGCACTCCGTCACCGCCTGGACACCGCCCGTGACGAAAATCTCGAAGATTCCGCCCGCAAATCCCCGTGTGTGGTCGCTCGACCACCTACTGTGCCCAGAGCGGTCGGAGGCCTTCGCCCAGGAGCTCTGCGTTTTCATGCTTTCCTTCACCGGCTCGACCCCGACGCTGTACGGACTCGACGTCCTCGCCCTCACCGACGGTTCCCCCGTCGACCCACAGCGGGCCCGGATCCGGACCGTCGGCATCAGCACCGACGCCGGTGCGGTGTCGTTCTCGGGCGACGAGCGCCAGGTGCTCACCGACACCGTCGAGTTCCTCACCTCCGCCGAGGCCGGCTGCGTGGTGACCTGGATGGGCGCCTCGCTCGTGTTGCCCCTGCTCATCACGCGGGCCGAGATCGTGGGTGTCGATCTCGGTGTGCGGTTCACCGCCGATCGCCGGAACGACCGGGTGGACGTCGTGGGGTTCGACCGTCCGGTGCTCGCCACGTGGCTCCAGCACCAGCATCTCGATCTGGGTCGTTTCTACGACGAGCGCAGCCGGGGCATCGGCGAGACCGATGCGGGTGTCGAGGCCGACGAGTTCATCGATCGGGATCCGGCCAACTCGGCCGGCCTGCTCCGGTCGATGGCCCGCCGCCGATGGGATCGGGCCCGCCGTCTGGTCGACCCGACCGGGCATCCCTCCTCACCCGAGTTCGTGACCGAGATCCCGGCACGCTGAGCAGCCGTCCGCCCACGCAGCGGCGGACCACTTCCACGTCGAGGGATCCCGTGTCCTCGGGGGCCGGCGGTGGCTACATTCTGCGACCGTGTTGTTGGAGCTCGGCCCGCTCGATGCGTCGGCCATGCAGCAGTGGTCCCGGTTGGCCCGTCGGCTCCTGCTCGAGTTGCGCGTCGACCCGGGTGATCTCGACGGCGTCATCGATCTCGACTTCATCGACACCTGGGCTCGCCTGATCGATCAGTGGGAGTCGGCCGCCCGAGGGACCGCGGCGCCGTTCCACTGGTCGGGCCAGCTCGAGTGCGAGATGGCCGAGTACCTGATCCACGGGCTCGAGCGCATCCTCACCTCCGATCGTCTGCGTGAACTCACCACCGTCGACGATCTCACCTCGACCCGGCCGATCACCCTGCACCTGATCGATCGGTTCTGTGCGTGCCTGTGCGAGGAGAACGCCGGCGCGGCCGAGTTCACCGCCACGGTCCGCGAACGCCTCCTCACCGGCACGAACTGAGCGCACGGCGGGCGCCCACGCTCGCCCGTGACGGTCGGTGCGACGCGCTCAGCGGGACGAGACCGTCGCCGGCAGGAGCACCACGGTGGCGAGCCAGCCGAGCACGATGATCCCGGCGAGGAAGAGCCCGACGATCACGTAGGGCGTGAGCGACGAGAAGAGCAGCGGCAGGAAGCCGATCGAGATCACCGCCGCGTTGCGGGTGAGCGCCCTCGCCGGTTCGCCGGCGAAGACACCGATCGCAGCCCGTGCATCGCCGAGCTCGGCCCGGAGCTCCCGGAACCGCTCGACGAAGTGGATCGCGAAGTCGACCCCGATGCCCAGTACGAGCGTCGACAGCACGGCGATGGGCATGTCGACGTCTTTGCCGATCGCGGCGATCACGCCGTAGACGACCACGATCGTCCACACGACCGGGATCATCGCGAGCAGCGCCCATCGCAGCGATCGGAACAGCACCGACAGCAGCACGGTGATGATCGCCAGGGTCACGGCGAACCCGACGAGCATCCCCGACACCATCTCCTCCTGCCACACGAGGTTGAGATAGGTCTCACCGGCCCAGGTGGCGGTGACCCCGTCGGGCAGCGGCGCCGCCCGCAGCTGGGCCGCCGTCGCCTCCACGATGGCGCTCATCGTCTGGTTGTCGCCCGAGCGCAGCTGCAGACGGAGGTTGGCGACGTCGAGCTCGGGTGTGACGAGGGTGTCGACGAGCGGGTTGCGGAGCACGGCGAGGCGGTCGACGGCATCGTCGTCCGTCGCACCGCCCAGCAGATCGACGTAGCTCGCCGTGGCGCCGACGGACGGATCGTCGGCCAGGCGCCGCTGCAGCTCGGCCACCGCCTCGATCGTGGCCGGGGCGGTCAGGGCCGCGCCGTCGTCGGCCCGGAGCACGAGGTTGGCACCGAAGGTCCCCGGCAGTTCGTCGTTGAGTCGCTCGGTGGCGACGCGGACCTCGTGGCTCGACCGGAACCAGTTGACGGGGTTGTCGTTGACCTCGGTCCCGAGCGCCGCGACGCCGGCCGCGGCGGCGACCACCACCGCCCCACCGATGACGAGGCGTCGTGCCCGCACACCGAACCGGGGCAACGAGGCGACCGCCCGCCCGAACCCGCCCGCACCGCTGTCGAGACCGACACGGGCGAGGGTCTCGGCGCGGATGACCATGAGCAGAGCCGGCAGCAGGGTGAGGGTCGACAGCCAGGCGATGACCACACCGAAGGCGATGAACGCGCCGAACACCTGCACCGGCGGGATGGGCGTGAGCAGCAGGGAGGTGAAACCGACGATGGTCGTGATCGACGTGAACGCGATCGGTCCGGCGAGGTGGCGGTAGACGCGACGGATCGCGGTCTCACGGTCGGCGCCGGTGCGGAGCTCGTCGAAGAACTCGCTGATCACGTGCACGGCGTCGAGGATCGCGATCGGCATCAGGAAGATCGGGATCATCGAGCTCATGATGTGGAGCGTGTTCCCCGTCGCGATCAGGGCACCCATCGCCCAGATGACCGAGACGAGGGCCAGCGCCATCGCCGGGCCGACGAGGGCGAGCCGACGGAAGAACACGAGCATCAACACGAAGATGACGAGTCCCGCCATCGGTGCGAACACCGCCATCTGGAGGAACATCTGCTCGCCGAACGCCTCCTGCGCGAGCGGCAGCCCGGCGACGTGACGTTCGAACGACCCGAGCTCGGGCGAGGCGTCGAGCAGCGCGTCGGCGGCGTCCCGCACGGGTTGGGCGTCGGCCTTCGACGCGAGCGGCACGAAGATCGCCAGGGTGTCGCGATCGGCCGAGAGCACGTTGCCCGTGAGCAGCGGATCGGCCTCGACGGCGGCGACGAGGGCGGCGGCGGCCGCCTCGTCGGGGACGGACGCGAGGCCGGCGCCCGGCCGTGCCGTGGCGACGCTCAACATGGTCGCCGACTCGACCCCGTCGACGGCGGCCAGCGCGTCATGGAACCCGACGGCGGCATCGAGGGTCGCCGCATCGGTCACCGCACCCTCCCCGAACAGGCCGACGACGAGCAACTGGTTGCTGCCGAACAGCGATCGGAGCTCGGCGTTCTCGACCCGGACGGGCGCGTCCTCGGCGAGCATGTTCTCCGGATCGGTGTCGATCTCCACGAACACGAACGACCCGAGGAACACGACCGTGAGGCCCGCGACGACCGCCAGCACCCGACGGGGTGCAGCCATCGAGTGGTCGACGAGCGCGAGGGACAGCCGGCGGAGCGGACCCTCACCGGGGTCGCTGGTCAACACGTTGCGCACGGGTGCGGACGATACGCCACCCCACACTGGGGGGTGCGCCCGTCCGACGATCCGGCCCCACCCGGCCGGGATCGATCAGCGTGAGCCCGCGCCTCCGGCCCGATCCGACGCGCCGAGCGCGTCGGCGATCCGGTCGAGGGCCGCGACGGCGTCGACGGCGGGATCCGTCGCCGCGCCCCGCCGCCGGTCGAGGATCATGCGCCAGCGATCGGCCTCGGCGTCGTCGAGGCGGCCCCGCAGCGCGCCGAGTGCGAGCAGGTTCTGCTCGGCCCGATCGGTGAGGGTCTGGGCCTCCGACTGGTAGTGGTCGTCGACGACGCCGTCGAGCTCCTCGGGACGCATCGCGCCGACCACGCGGGACGCGATCCGGGCCATGTTCCGGTAGGAGCCCTGGAGGAGGAACGGCGGTGCGACGCGGTCCTCGTCGGCCATGGCCGCCGAGGCGACGTAGGCGGCGTTCACCTCCATCACCGTCTCCTGCGCCCGGTCGAGCAGGCCGACCAATCGGACGGCGGTGTCGAGGTCGCCGCCGTCCCACCGGTGGTCGAGCCCGTCCGATGAGGTGGGCCGGCGGCCGCGCGCCATCGCGAGGATGGCCTCGACGTCGTCGACGAGCCGGGCCGCGTACGGCGCGAGATCGGCGCAGGCCGTGACCGAGTTCTCGAGGTAGGACAGGGCGAAGTCGTCGGCGTGCTCGTCGGCCACGTCGCCGAGATTGTGGACATCGGCCCGGTTCACGAGCATGTCGGGCAACTCGAAACGGGCACCACCCGTGGAGTACGGGTTGCCGGCCATCACGACGGCGAATCGGCGGCCGCGCAGGTCGTGGGTCACGGCCTCGCCGTCGACGACCCCCTCGATCCGCCGGGTGGCGTCGGCGAGGGGGATGAACCGGGACAGCAGGGTCGGCGAGGTGAACTGGACGTCGTCGACGAAGAGCATCACGTTCCGGCCCATCCGCAGCGCGAGGTTGATCTTCTCCACCTCCGCCCGGGCGGCGGCGTCGGGAGCGTCGGCCGGATCGAGGGAGGTGGTGGCCACGCCGAGTGCCGGGCCGTTGACCTTCACCATCAACATGCCGAGCCGGTCGGCGAGCCAGGCCATGAGTGTGGTCTTGCCGTAACCGGGGGGTGAGGTGAGCACGAGCAGGCCGCTGCGGGCGAGGTCGGTGGCGTCGGTCGTGCCGATCTGACGGCCGAGGTTGGCTCCGATCAGCGGCAGCAGCGCTCGGTCGATCAGACGGTTCCGCACGAACCCCGCCATCACCTGGGGGCGGTGGGCGTCGAGGTCGAGTTCGTCGCGGAGCTCGTCGACCAGCGCCCGTCGAGCGGCGAGGTAGGTCGGCCACCGCTGCTCCATGTCGGCGAGGAGTGATCCGACCCGGTCGGCGAGTTCGTCGAAGCGCACCGTGAGGGATCCGTCGACGATGCGACGGTGGTCGCTCACGAGCCCGTCGACGACGACGGCCCCGGCATGGGCGACCGAACGGCGACGGATGTCGGGGGCGGCGAGTGTGGCGGCGGCCTCGGCCACGTCGAACGCGTGCACCTCCAGCCCTCGCCCGGGTGCGGTGAGGCCGCCGAGCCAGTCGACGGCGAGTCGGAACCGCTCGTGGGCATCGTCGACGCCGCCGAGCGCCTCGGCGAACTCCGCCCAGCCGTCTCGGCCGAGCGCGTCCTCGGCCCGGCGGAGCAGATCGTCGACGGTCGTCGGCGACCCGAGGGCCCCGGCCTCGCGGCCGAGATCGTCGACGAGTACGGCCACCGCGGCGCCGACGTCGAGGCCGGGCAGCACGGCATCGATCGCGAGTTCCGCCGCGAGTCGATCGAGGCCGTCGGTGACACCGACGCGGTCGCGAGCCGCCCGGGCGGCCCGGACCCGACCCTCGATCGCCGCGAGATGGTCGGCACTCCACGCACCGGCGAGGAGGCGGGCACCGGCGCGGGCGCCGCCGGCATGCGCGAGCACCGGATCGTCGTTGCCCCGGCCGGCGACCGCGGCGACGATGCGCGCCGCGTCGTGGTCGTGGACTCCGAGTTCATACCCCTCACCGTGACGGTGTTCGGCGGTGGCACGAGCCACCGCGGCGAGGTCGGCGGGCACGGCGGCGACGGCGGACGGCGAACGGCCCTCACGCCGGAGACGGTCGATGACGGCCCAGGCCAGGTATTCGGCCCGGGCGACGTCGGCCTGTTCCGACGGATGGCTCCGATCGAGCAGGTCGGCGAAGGCACCGAGGCGATCGGTGACGTCGCGACGGAACTCGGTGCCGGTGATGACGGCCTCGATCCGCCCCTCGGCCGGGGAGAGGACGAGCTCGAAGGGCTGGTGGTTGGGGGCGAAGCGGAAGCCGCCGAACACCACCGCACCGTCGTCGTCGACGAGATCGGCGGTGTCGCGAACCCGGCGACGGGCCTCCTCGGCGGCGGCGGTGAGTTCGTTGCGGACCTCGGCCGCTCGGCCGGCTTCGCCGAGTTCGTCGAGTTCCTCGGCGAGGGAACGAACCCGGGCGACCATCTGATCGGCGGCGAAGAACCCGGCGATCTCGGCTTCGTCGGCGGCGTCGGACGCCCGACGCACCACGGTGGCGAGCAGGCGTTCGGCGGCGTCGACGAGGCGTCGGGTCCGCCGGGCCCGGGCGTCGACGAGCTCGGACCGGCGTGCGCCGAAGGTCTCGTTCAGGCGGTCCCGGAGCTCGACGAGGCGTTCGATGCGCTCGGGTTCGTCGCCGTAGCGGGTCTCGATGCGCTCCAGGTTCACGAGCAGACGGGCGAGTTCGGCGTCGACGGCGTCGGGCGTGTCGACACCGGTCACCGCACCCGTGAGCGACTGTTCGAGCAGGGCGACCTCGGCGTCGAAGGCCTCCTCCGACTCCGAGGACCGCAGCGACGAGCGGCGGCCGTCGAGGCGGGCCCGGGCCTGGTTGGCCGCCGCGGTGACGTCCGCGATACGTCGCACGATCCGGGTGCGGGCGGTCGGGTCACCGGCATCGAGGGCGGACACGGCGTCGACGACGGCGTCGAGGTCGCCGGTCACCTCCGCGACGTCGCCGAGCAGTCCGTCGACGGTGGCGGCATCGGGCGCGGCGTCGCCCTCCGCACCGAGTTGTTCGAGCCGGGTGCGGAAGCCGTCGAACGCGGTGTCGTCGTCGAGCACCGCGGCGGCTCGTTCGGCCAGGCCGGTCATGGCCGTGTCGAGGTCGTCGAGGAGCGCGGCGACGGCGGTGTCGTCGATCTCGGCGACATCGGTGAGCAGGCTGGCTTCGCCGCGCTGGCGACGCAGACCACCGAGGGCCGCCACCACGTCGGTGGGGT
This sequence comes from Acidimicrobiales bacterium, assembly GCA_020630195.1. Classification (GTDB taxonomy): domain Bacteria; phylum Actinomycetota; class Acidimicrobiia; order Acidimicrobiales; family SZUA-35; genus JAHDBV01. The sequence goes on along the minus strand of JAHDBV010000044.1, from coordinate 6,908 downwards.
CGGTGGCTCGTTCGGCGTCGTCCATCACCCGACGGGCCGCTCGGCCGGCGTCGACCAGGGCGGCGGCGGCGTCGGCCCGCTGTCGCCGGACCTTGACGAACTCGTCGACGAGCAGACCGGCGGTCTCGACGATCTCACGGAGTCGATCGTGCAGGTCGACGGCCTCGGGGTCGGCGAGCCAGAGGTGGGTGTCGAGGGCCCGGCGGGCGGCGACGATGATCGCCTCCCAGGTCCGCTCCGAGGGTTCGGCGTCCTCGGCGAGCTGGCCGACGTCGTACGCGTCGGCGAGGCCGGCGACGAGGTCGGCGTTGCCGACCCGCCGCACCCAGTCGTCGTCGCCGGGTGTGGCCTCGGCGACCCACTCGGGGTCGGTGAACGGTGTCTCCCACCACTGCACCGGGTGGACCCGGCTGAGTTCGGCGTCCTCGGGCGCACCGCGGAAGATCAGCATCCGGCCATCGCCGAACACGGCGAAGCCGTGACACGGGATGATCTGGGCGATCTCGCGCCGAACCCGGTTGTAGGGGGCGAGCAGGTAGTCGCCCGACTCCCGGTCGTGGAAGACGTAGAGCAGGTCCTCGCCGTTCGGGGCGGGCACCATCTCCTCGAACACCATCGTGGCGAGTGAGCCCTCGGCGCCGGTGTCGAACAGGCGGGTGCCGGTGGTGGCGAGGTGGTAGCCGCCGGGGAAGACGACACCGTCGCCTCCGGGCAGCAGACGCGAGGCGGCACCGAGTGCGTCGACTCTCGTGCCGCTGCGGGTGCGGCGCCCGAACAGGTAGTAGCGGGGCGTCTCGGCGTAGAGCTCGACGCGGATGGCGAGCTCTTCGCCCACCTCGGCGTAGCCGACCTCGACGTCGGCCAGCGACTGTCCGGGCACCTCGACGGGTTCGTCGAGCTCGACCCGCCCGCCGGGTGTGCCGTCTTCGACGCGGAGCTGGAGTCGGCCACCACGGAAGCCGACGAACACCTCGTCGAGCACCGAGACGGTGGGGTGGGCGCCGGCCCGCTGGTCCTCACGGGTGCAGGCCACCCACCGGAGATCGTGGGCCTCGGGCCAGGTGTAGTCACGCTCACCACGACTGTCGACGAACCGCGGCACGTCGGCCTCGTCGACCGCCCACCGCAACACGGCGACGTCGTCGAGCCGGTCGCCGATCCGGAACGCGGCGAGGAGCTGGTTGGGGGTGCGGCGCAGATCGACGAAGCGGGCCTTGCCGTAGAACTTGTGGAGCTTGGTGAACGCCTCCCGGAAGGCCGCCTCCGCGAGGAAGTTGCGGGGGTCCTCGAGCGGCAGGGGGACGAGCTCGTCGCCCGGGCGGGCCTCGAACAGGCCGAAGACGTGCTCGGGTGTGGCTTCGGCCAGCTCCGGCGCCACCCGATAGCCGAGGAGCACGAGCTCGCCGACCCGGACCATGTCGCGGGGTCGGGCGGCGAGATCGGTGCGGAGCCGGTCGGACGATGTCAGGCGCAGCGCCACCGACCCGAAGGTCGAGGTGCGGCGCTCGTCGATCGCACCGGCCGCGTCGACGGCAGCCCGGACGGTGGTCCGGAGTCGCCGTCGCAGCAGGTCGTAGGAGCCGCCCGACGGTGTGCCCGACCCGGCCGGGTCGGCGGCGGTGGAGGTGTCGGTCACCGCCGACTCAGCGGTCGTCGTCGAGCAGGTCGCTCACCGCGGTGCCACCGATCCCTCCGTCGGCGACGGCTCGTCGGAGGCGGTCGGCGAGGTCATCGCCACCGAGTCGGCTGCCGAGCCGGTTGACGAGATCGGCGATGGTGAGATCACGGATGCCGGCGGCGCCGAGGCCGCCGAGTCCGTCGGCGACGTCGGCCACGACGTTGGCGTCACCCTCGAGGTAGGGCGAGAGCATGCGGCGCCCGCTGTCGCTCGAGTTGACGAATCCGTCGATGGCCTGGCCGTGGCCGGCGGCCGACAGGATCCGCTCGACGATGCCCTCGTCGGACACGATCTGCATGTCGGCGTTGGAGAGTGACTCGCCGAGTGCCGAGGCGGCCGACTTGGCGACGTCGGCCCGGGCGCCGATGGCGGCCAGCTCGATCTCGCGGTCGGTGTCGAGGCGGAGGCGGAACTCCTCGTGGTCCTGCCCGGCGGCGGTCATCGCACCGACACCCTCCGACTTGGCCTTCAGACCCTCACCTTCGCCCTCGAGCTTGGATCGGGTGGCGTCACCTTCGGCTTCGCCCAGCGCCCGCACGGCCTCGGCGTCGGCCTGCTTGACCTCGACCTCGGCGAGCCCGGTGGCCCGGATGGCGTCGGCGCGCTCGCGCTCCACCTGCACCTCGGCGAGGCCGTCGGCCGCGGCCACCGCCTGGGCGCCTTCGGCCCGGCGCTTGTTGGCCTGCATCTCCTGGGCGGCGGCATCGGCCTCGGCCCGGGCGAGGGTCGTGAGCCGTTCGGCTTCGGCACCCGCCGCCTGCTTGTCGGCGTCGGCCTCCTTGACCCGGGCGATGAAGGCGGCCTCGGCCTGACCCTCGGCGTTCTTCACCTCGGCCTCGGCCTGACGCTGGGCTTCCTCGACGACCCGCAGCGTGGCGATCTCCTCTTCCTTCTCGGCCACGCCGAGTTCGGCTTCGACCCGGCCCCGGCTGAGCTCGGCGAGCTCGCGCTCGGTGGCTTCCTTGTCCTTGGCGGCCTCGGCCACGGCGGTGTCCCGGCCGATCTCGGCGAGGGCCCGGTCGCGCTCGATCTCCTCGTTCTGCACGGCGATCACGCGCTGGCGGTTCGCGTCGGCGAGGGCGATCTCGCGGTCCTTGTTCTGATCGGCGACACCGACGTTCTGCTCGGCCGCGATGCGGGCTTCCTCGGCGAGGCGGACGGCTTCGGCCTCGACCTGGCGGGCCTCGGCCTCGGAGCGGGCGGTGACCGAGCGGATCTCCTGCTGCTGGCGGGCTTCGGCCTCGGCACGGTCGCGCTCCATCTCGAACACGGCCTTGTCGGCGTCGGTGGTGCGTCGGGTGGTCTCCTCGCGCTCGCGCTCCTGGGCGTCGTTGGTGCGGATGTGCTGGTCGGCGGTGCGTTCGGTGATCTTGCGGATGCCGTCGGCGTCGAGGATGTTCTGCGGATCGAGGGCCTCGATCGGGGTCTGCTCGAGGTAGTCGATGGCGACGTCTTCGAGCACGTAGCCGTTGAGGTCCTGTCCGATGATCCCGATGATCACGTCCTTGAACTGCTGGCGCGACGTGTAGAGGTCCTCGAAGTCGAACTCCTTGCCGGCCGACTTCAGCGCCTCGGAGAACTTGGCGGCGAACAGCTCCCGAAGCGTCGTCTGATCGGACGCTCGATCGACACCCACCTGCTGGGCGACCCGGACGACCGCTTCCTCGGTCTTGTCGACCTTCACGTAGAACTCGACGGCGATGTCGGCGCGGACGTTGTCCTTGCAGACGAGGCCGTCCTTGCCGCGCCGGTCGACCTGGATGTTCTTGACCGAGATGTCCATGACCTCGGCCTTGTGGATCACGGGGATGACGACCTGGCCGGTGAAGGTGACCACGACGGCCTTCCACTTCGACACGACGAGTGCCTGGCCCTGGGGGACCTTGCGGAACAGCCGGGTCACCAGCAGTCCGAGGGCGAGCAGCACGAGGGCTGCGATGCCGATGACCGTGAGGGCTGCGGCGAGAACACCGTTCATGTCAGTTGCCATCCGTTTCTTGGGTCGGGAGATGTGGGTCGGCCGGGTGGCCGGAGATCGGCGACGAGGTCAGGCGTCGTCGCCGAAGAGTTCGCGATCGCGGGCCACGGCGTAGGTGCCGGCGCTCGCATCCCAGTCGACGAGGCGGACCGCGTCGCCGGGGCCGACACCGAGGTCGG
>JAHDBV010000044.1:0-2973 GCA_020630195.1 Acidimicrobiales bacterium | reverse complement strand
CTCGCATCCCAGTCGACGAGGCGGACCGCGTCGCCGGGGCCGACACCGAGGTCGGTGTCGTCGAGGGTGCGCACGTCGATGCGCGAGACGCTGCCGTCGGGCCAGGTGGCATCCGCGTACCCGAAGCCACCGTCGACCCGGCCGGAGCGGACGACGGCCTCGCGGCCCACGAGCTCGGCCGCCTTGGGTGCGCGGGCGGTCGTCATGACGGCGGCGAGCGGGCGGCAGATCCGCACACCGAGCACGAGACCGGCCACCAGGGAGGCGACGGCGAGGGCGATGGTGGCGAGGACGAGAGCGGCGCCGTCGAGCGGGTCGAGGACGAGCATCACGCCGACGATCGAGACGAACCAACCGATCAGGCTCACCGCGGTGACGACGAACATCGGCGGCAGGCCGGCCACGCCGATCGACTCGAGGAAGCCACCGGCGGCCCCGTCGGAGGCGTCGGCATCGAGGTCGAGATCCAGGTCGGTTTCGAGGTCGACGAAGCCGAGCAGGCTCACCATCCAGAACACGAGGCTGATCCCGAGGGGCACGAAGAAGACCAGCACGAGTGGATGGGTGAAGGCTCGCCAGAACTCATCCATGACGTGGTCGACGCACTCCTCGGTGTCGGGGTCGACCATCCGAACGCCGGGGGCTCGACGTCGGTTCCCACCCCGCACGGGAATCTTCCCAGTTTCCGACGGGTCACCCGCGGACCACCCGCTCCCCGGGCCACCCTCGGGAACACGACGCGTCGACGCGCATCACACAGGCCGGCACCCCGGCCCGAGGTCAGGTGCGGGGTGCACTCACCTTGTAGACGCAGGTGCCCGCGGCGGCGACGGTGCCCGAGTCGTCGACGACCTCGGCGGCGCAGAACACGACGGACCGGCCCCGACGGGTCACCCAACCCTCGGCCATGACGGCCGCGGCGGTGGATCGCACGGCCGAGCGGTACTCGACGTTCATCGAGATCGTCGAGAACATGTGCTGGGGTGTGAGCACCGACCCCACGGCCGGCACGACGACGGTGTCGATCAGGGTCGCGAGCACGCCGCCGTGCACGATGCCGGCGGGCTGGAGATGGTGCGGTTCGATCTCGAGCTCGATCCGTCCGTAGTCCTCCCGCACCTCGGCGAGGGTGAAGCCGACGTGGTTGGGGAAGAACGTCGTGTCCCAGGACAGGAAGTTCGACCAGGCCTCGGCGGGCTTGCCGGTGAGTGGGGTGAATCGGTCGGCATGGCGGGGTTCGAGCACCCGGCCACGATGCCAGGCCGAGACGGAACGAAGCGAGAACGTTCACCGGCCTCCGCCATTCGTGGGAGTAGCGTCGCCGTGTGTCCGATCTGCCGACCCTCAGCCAACTCGGCATCGTCGGCGCCGGCCAGATCGCCCGGATGACCCAGCAGGCGGCGCTCAAGCTGGGCATGACGCCACGGCTGCTGGCCGAGGACCTCGGCGACTCCGCCGCCCAGGCCGCCTCCGATGCGGTGTTCGCCCACCCCGACGCCGTCGCCGGGCTCGTGGAGGAGTGCCGGGTGGTGACCGTCGAACACGAGCGGGTCGACATCGGCCTGCTCCAGGCCCTCGAGGACGCCGGCCACTGCATCCGCCCCGGTCTGAAGACCATCCGGGCGGCGTTCGACAAGATGCACCAGCGACGGATCCTGCTGAACCGCTCGTTGCCGGTGCCGGTGTTCGCCGAGTTGAACTCGCCGGACGATCTCATCGACTTCGCGACGGTGTTCGGGTGGCCGGTGGTGATCAAGTCGATCCGGGCCGGTCAGGCCGGGGAACGCAACGTGTGGATCGTGGAGTCGCGCGCCGAGGGGCTGCGGGTCATGTCGGAGCAGGCCGGTCGGCCGCTGATGGCGGAGAACTTCCAGTCCATCGTGTCGGAGCTGGTGGTGATCCTGGCCCGTCGGCCGGGCGGGAACGTGCGGGTGTACCCCGTCGTCGAGTCGATCCAGCGGGATCTACAGCGCCACGTGATGCGCACCCCGGCGCCGGTCGGCCGGGAGATCCTGAACGAGGCCCGGACCATGGCCACCGCGATCGCCGAGCATCTCGACGCCGTCGGCATCCTCGCCGTCGAGTTCTTCCTCACCCCCGACGGATTGATCGTGAACGAACTCGCCGCCCGGCCCCACAACGCGGGCCACGGCACGATCGAGGGGTGCCCGACCTCCCAGTTCGAGAACCACGTGCGAGCGGTGCTCGACCTGCCCCTCGGGCCGACCTGGTCGGCACACAAGGCCGTGGTGACCCGCAACGTGATCGGCGGCTACGACCACGTGGATCCGAGCCGGAACCTGGCCGAGGCGCTGGCGGTGGAGGGCGTGTCGGTGCACCTCTACGGCAAGATCGCCGCCCCCGGCCGCAAGCTCGGCCACGTCACCGCCGTCGGGGACGACCTCGAGCAGGTCGACGAGATGGCGATGCGGGCCGAGGCCGCGCTCCTCGGCCGCCGTCCGAGCTGGTAGCGCTCACCGGCCCAACCCGAGTTCGTGTCGAAGACGACGCAACGCCTGCTGCCGCGTTTCGTCGGAGAAGCGACCACGAGACCAGACATCGATCACGCCCACGTTGTGAGCGGTCAGCCGCAGCACGTCCTGTCCGAGGACGTCGACCAGTTGGACCGTGTCGACGTCGGCGGCAACGACCCGACGGGTCCGGAGGACCTGACGCACCACGAGGTCGTCCCCGTCGCGAACGACACCCGAGCGCCAGCATCGGACGGCGAGCACCAGCAAAGCCGGGCCCAGCGCGCCGATCGCGCGGAACCGCGGATCGCCGACCTCGACGAAGAGGGCGGAGCCGCAGACGTACGCCGCGCCCAACCACCACAGCGCCACGACCTTCGGCATGATTCCGATCACGCGATCACCCGCACACTGGCCCCCCGGAGGGAAGCCGAGGGCGACGGGCGTCGACGAAGGGGAGACGTACGCCAAGCAGCACGAGGACCAACGCCAACGGCGCCAG